>DGDX01000066.1:487-28039 GCA_002385665.1 Firmicutes bacterium UBA3941 | reverse complement strand
CTTCTTCACGACCGGTGGCTCTAAGGTAATCCAGTGTTTTTTCGTCCACTGGGAAGTAGGCGACAGTAGCCCCATACTCAGGGCACATATTGGCGACGGTAGCCCTGTCTTCTACGCTAATGTTTCCCGTACCCTCCCCGAAGAACTCCACGAATTTTCCTATTACCCCTTCCTTCCTTAAAAGCTCGGTTATGGTAAGGACGAGATCTGTGGCGGTGGCACCTACCGGAAGACTGCCTGTAAGCCTGAAACCAATTACATCGGGCACTAGAAAGTACAGGGGTTGTCCCAGCATACAGGCTTCAGCTTCAATTCCACCAACTCCCCAGCCCAGTACCCCAATACCATTGATCATGGGGGTATGGGAGTCTGTTCCTACTAGGGTGTCAGGAAATACTGCTTCTTCCTCTCCATTGGACCTGGTAGTAGCTACACTGGCCAACAGTTCCAGATTTACCTGATGGACAATTCCAATTGAAGGGGGGAACACCCGAAAGTTGGAGAAGGTGTTCTGAGCCCATTTAAGCAGCTCGTATCTCTCCCTGTTCCTTTCAAATTCCTTTTTTACATTGTAGCTTAAGGATCCACTGCTGCCATAGGAATCAACGATCACGGAATGGTCAATCACCAGATCCACGGGAATAATGGGGTTGATCTTGCTTGCGTCTGCGCCGCTTTCATGCATTGCAGTTCGCATGGCCGCCAGATCCACTACAACAGGGACCCCCGTAAAATCTTGGAGTATGATTCTGGTAGGGGTAAAAGGGATTTCATCCCTGGTACTGTGGCCGGACCAGGATGCTATCCTCTCTATATGTTCCATGGTAACCAGCTTGTCATCGTAATTTCTCAAGGCGGATTCCAGGAGAATTTTTAGGGAGCAGGGTAATCTTGATGTATCCCCCAAGCCGTATTGTTCAAGGCTTGTGATATCATAATATGTGTAATCTTTACCGTTTACAGATAGGGTTTTCTTATTCATACCGGGCCTATTATTCATGAGATCACCTCTATTTTGATATAGAATTCAAAGATAGTAGTTAGCAACAGGACGAATTGTTTCGCTTAAAGTTTATTTTGTATGGGTATAGATATCTTATTCATAAACTTAATTAAGGATGTTAAACAAGGATAGACCCATCTGTCGGGTCTTGATATACCCAGTTGCTTCAGTACAATTTGATTAAATATTATATGATTTCCTTCCTGTTGTAGTAAGCTTTGATCTTTGCTATAATGTTTAAGCAATAGGAGGGAAGCAGCCTGTGGCTTTGATTGCCCAGACCCTCATAATCCATTTTAAACCGTAGATAATAATTCTAAGGCCAATGCTGTAAAAATTTTGATATAAAAAGTTGTATTTTGGGTCTAAACCAGCAATAAGAGGATTCCTGGAAACTTATCACAAATCTTTGTCTATAATTCCAGGGAACTTAAAAGGAAAAGGATGTGTCTATGAAGAAAAAAGTTATACTAGGTATGAGCGGTGGAGTCGATTCATCAGTTGCCGGCCTGTTACTAAAAGAGGCAGGATATGATGTTATAGGGATATTCATGAAAAATTGGGATGAGAAGGATGAAAATGGCGAGTGTATGGCTGCAGCGGATGCAGAGGACGCAAGGCGAGTGGCTGATCAATTGGACATACCCTACTATACCGTAAATTTTGAACAGGAATATTGGGATAGGGTGTTCACCTATTTTCTGGAGGAGTATGAAAGAGGGAGAACTCCCAATCCGGATGTAATGTGTAATCAGGAAATCAAGTTCAATGCCTTTTTAGAGTACGCATTAAAGTTAGAAGCGGACTATATAGCCATGGGTCATTATGCCCAGGTAGAGGAGAGGGATGGGGATTACTACCTTCTCAGAGGTGTGGACAAAAATAAGGATCAGAGCTACTTTTTGTCCAGAATAGATCAAAAAGCCCTCTCTAAGACCATATTCCCCATAGGACATCTGAAAAAGGATGAAGTTAGGAAATTGGCCGATGAATATGGTTTTCATGTGGCCGATAAAAAGGATTCAACGGGAATATGCTTCATAGGCGAGAGAAACTTCAGCCAATTCCTCGATAGGTTTCTCCTGGCCGAAGAGGGGGATATTGTCGATGTGGACGGAGGAAAAATAGGCAGACATAGTGGGCTTATCCATTATACTCTGGGACAGAGAAAGGGTATCGGTATAGGCGGAATAGGGACGGGGGAGCCCTGGTTTGTAGCCGATAAGGACCTTAAGAATAATATCCTCTATGTTGCCCAGGGAGCTAATAACCCTGCCCTATATTCCATATCTCTAATAGGAGAATCTCCTGCCTGGATACTTGGACATCCCCCGGATATGCCACTTAAATGTACAGCCAAGTTTAGATATAGACAGCAGGATATACCTGTAACCGTTGATATGTTAGAGGATGGCAACCTCCATATAGTCTACGACTATCCGGTGAAGGCCGTGACTCCCGGACAGGTAGCGGTATTATACCAGGGAGAGGTATGTCTGGGCAGCTCCATTATAGGGGATACAGAGCCATTGAAAAAAAGGAGTTACAGGCTTTAAATCCCGGGCTTTGGGGACTATAAACCTAAGTTAGCCAAGGTTAACGGGTCTACATGCGTTTAAATACAATAACAACATAAGCCAGATGTAAAAAAAAGCAGACATATTTCCTTTTTTGTTCTATAATAGACTGGTATGCGAAAAATTCCGCATAGAAGATCTAAAGGAACGTGGAGGGAAATATGTCTTTTTCATGGTATATATCTGGTATATTAACGATTATCCTTTGGGGAACTGCCGATCTGTTTTATAAGAAGGGCACCGATCCAAGGGATAGATACAGCCATCTAAAGATAGTCGTTATGGTAGCATTGGTTATGGGTATGCAGGCTATATTTGAGCTTAACAAGATGGACTGGCAGTTCGACTTTATTAACATAATAAAGTATATTCCTGTGTCTTCCATGTATATTCTATCCATGACGATTGGATATATAGGGCTTAGATACCTTGAGGTATCCATCAACTCACCTGTTAGCAACACCTCAGGTGCTATAGCCGGGATACTGGCTTTCATTGTCCTGGGTAAAACAATGAATATCTGGCAGCTGATAGCGGTGGCAATGATTACCTACGGCCTTATTGCAATTTCAATAGTCCAGAGGAAACTGGCCGAAGAGGAATTGGAAAGGAATGTAGGCGAAGAGAGCAGAAAATATAAGCTGGGGGCTTTAGCTTTGGTTTTTCCCATACTGTACGCAATTGTGGATGCCCTGGGCACCTTTCTTGATGATGTATATCTTAGTAAACTTATGAGTCCGGAGGAGGCCTTGATCTCCTATGAACTGACTTTTCTTTTCTGTGGAATTTTGTCCTTATTCTATTTAGTAGTCATAAAGAAGGAAAAGTTCATGATACTGAGAGAAAAGGATAAGGCCCTGGCTGCAATATTCGAAACTGCGGGGCAATTCTTCTATGTTTATGCCCTGGATACCAACTCCGTTGTCGTGGCACCCATGATTGCCTCCTATAGCATTGTTTCAGTTATCTTGGGCAGGATTTTTCTCAAGGAGAAATTATCCCTCAAGCAATACCTAATAATAGCCATAGTAATGGTGGGCATATTTTTGCTAGGGCTATTCGAATAGGGAATGCCTATAATTACAATCTTTTTTTCCGGTATAATCGGTCCCCTTATATCAACTTATAGTTGATTACTGCTGGAATCAATTCCTGATTTGTTAAGCTGATCTTCATTGCTATAGAGCTACTGGATAGTATTGTCAATTGTGTTTTATCTGTACTGGCTCTGTGTTATTATATTTACATAAGAGGGACATTACTCTGTAGGTGATGTCATAGGAATCTTTGTGCTATTAGGCGGAACAGGGCGAAACAATAGTAAATAAAGATATAGTAGCAAATGATAATTAAATTAGGATAAAATATAGTCCAAGGAAGCATATTCCATAGGGCCTTGTGCATACCTGGGATATTAAGGGAACGGAGTGTTAATTATGGACAGGAGAAAAGAACTCAAGGAATTATATAAAACCATAAAACCCGATATGGGGGTATTTGTCATAAGATCCATCAAGGACAACAAATGCTATATACATGGTACCCGAGATCTGAAGAGCTTTATAAACAGGGTAAAATTTCAGCTTAATTTTGGGAGTCATCCAAACAAGGAGCTTCAAAGGGATTGGACGCGCTATGGCGAATCGGGCTTTGTCATAGAGATCCTGGAGAAGCTTGAATATGATAAGGACGAGGAGAAAACCGATTACAGTGAGGAATTAAGGATTTTACAGATTATTTGCGAGGAGAGGCTGGCACAAGAAGGTATGGAGTTATATAAGAGCGATTAAATATTTGCAAGGGAGGGAGGGATTTGTTACCGAAAACCATGGAACCTGGTATGGTCTATCGGTAACTATGGATTGATGGTATTACAAGGTAGGTATAATAAGGCACTGGTATTTACGGATAATCTGGAGGACGGGGCAAGGGAACAGATAATTGAATTGTTAAATCAGGATTTTATAGCGGAATCCAAGGTTAGGATAATGCCCGATGTACATCAGGGTATAGGTTGCGTTATCGGGTTCACCGCTGACATGGGTGATAAAGTGATCCCCAACATAGTAGGTGTGGATATTGGATGCGGTATGCTTACCATAGAGCTTGGCAAGGTGAATATCGATTTGCCAACTTTGGACAGCATAATTTACAGGGAAATACCTTCAGGCAGGGAGACCCACAAGGAAAGAAAGTTTAAATTCGATAGACTAACCGACCTTCATTGCTTTAGGGATCTAAGAGATACAAAAAGATTGGAAAGAAGTATTGGAACCTTGGGCGGCGGAAACCATTTTATTGAACTGGGCGTGGATAACAATGGGAATAAATGGTTGGTAATTCATTCAGGGAGCAGAAACCTGGGCAAGCAGGTTGCGGAGATCTATCAGAGGCTGGCCGTGGATCTTTGTAGTGGTAAAGAGGAATATTTCTTAAAGAGAGAAGAGATAATCGCCAGCTATAAATCGAAGGGGAAGAGGAAACAAATAAAAAGGGCGCTAGATCAACTCGCGAAGGAATATGCTGATCATAAGCCAAGATATCCAAAAGCCTTATGCTACTTAACAGGTGAATACAGAAAAAGATACTTGCATGACATGAAGATTTGCCAGGACTATGCAAGCCTTAATAGGGAAAAGATGGCGGAGATAATACTAATGGCTTTATTCAATAAGGGTCTGCAGGACTTTTACCACTTTGAAACCATCCATAATTATATCAACTTTAAGGATAATATCATCAGGAAGGGTGCGATTTCGGCCTATGAGGGGGAAAAGGTCCTAATACCCATAAACATGAGGGATGGATCCATAATTGGTATAGGTAAGGGCAATCCTGAATGGAATTATTCAGCCCCACACGGGGCAGGAAGGCTGATGAGCAGGACAGTTGCCAAAGGGGCAATTACTATGGAGGAGTTTAAGGAGAGTATGGAGGGTATCTATACCACATCAATAAATAAGTCCACCCTGGATGAGGCCCCATCTGCTTATAAGTCAATGGATGAGATACTGGAGAACATCAGGGATACAGTAGAAGTCATCAGCATTATAAAACCAGTTTATAATTTTAAGGCATAGGCTAGGCTAATTATAGATCAAGGGATTTGAGGGATTTATGATGCATAGTTTTATGAACGATTACAGCGAAGGCGCACATCCCAGGATATTGGAGTTAATAACCAAGTCAAATTTTCAGCAAAACAAAGGTTACGGTGAGGATGTGCACAGCCAGAGGGCCAGGGAATATATAAGAAGGGCCATTAAAAGGGAAAATGTGGACATACACTTTATTCCCGGCGGTACCATGACCAACCTGTTGGTTATCTCTGCATTATTGAGGCCTCATCAATGCGTTATATCCGCCGATACAGGCCATATCAATGTGCACGAGACGGGGGCTATTGAGGCTACAGGTCATAAGGTTATAGCCGTGCCATCGGTGGGGGGCAAGCTTACTCCGGGTTCAATCCAGGCAGCATTGGATTACCATAATAGTGAGCATATGGTACAGCCTAAGATGGTCTATATTTCAAACTCCACGGAACTGGGAACCATCTATTCGAAAGCTGAACTAACTGCCATACATGATATCTGCCGGCAAAATGGTTTAATCCTTTTCCTTGATGGTGCTCGAATTGGATCAGCTGTAATGGCAAAAACTAACGACCTGTCCCTGGAAGATATTGCGGGTCTGGTTGACATATTCTATATAGGCGGGACAAAGAATGGCGCCTTGCTGGGAGAAGCCCTTGTGATCTGTAGGGATGACTTAAAGAAGGATTTTCGATATCTGATAAAACAGAGGGGAGCCCTTATGGCCAAGGGTTTTGTCATAGGAATTCAGTTTGAGGCCTTATTTCAGGACGAATTATTCTATCAGCTGGCTGACCATGCCAACAAGATGGCTGAGATGGTAGCAGGAGCTCTGAAGAAGTATGGCTATTCCTTCTATGTGGAGCCATGCACCAATCAATTGTTCCCCATCATACCAAACAGCATCATGGGAAAACTGTCGGATGAATTTGAATTCTTCGTCCAGGAAAGAATTAACCAGGATGAAACCGTTATCCGCCTGGTAACATCATGGGCCACCACCCAAGAAAGCGTAGATAGTCTTACAGAATTTTTATCCAGGTATAGGCTCGATGGCTAAACCCTTCGTACATTCTTTCCATCGTTTATAGGGGTCTTATACATTTAAGAGAATTACCGGGGAGAGAGGAAGATGAATCAATTTTCCAGGACCGAGCTTTTGATCGGTACTGAAGGCGTTAACAAGTTAAAACATTCCAGCGTTGCAGTATTCGGTATAGGCGGGGTTGGATCTTTTACCGTGGAAGCCTTGATCAGGGGTGGTATAGGCAATATTACCATAATCGACAGCGATGAAGTATGCCCTTCAAATATTAACAGGCAACTGATAGCTACCAATGAAACCATAGGTAGACCCAAGGTTGAAGTCATGCGGGACAGGATTTTGGAAATAAACCCGGAAGCTAAGGTCAGGATACACCAGACCTTCTATACTGCTGATAATGCGTGGGAATTTGATTTGTCCCAATATGACTACGTTGTGGATGCAATTGACACTGTATCGTCTAAGCTGATCCTGATAGAAAAAGCCAAGGCATTCAATGTTCCAATTATTAGCTGTATGGGTGCAGGAAATAAATTGGATCCTACCAGGTTTGAAGTTGCCGATATATATGAGACCAGTGTATGCCCTCTGGCGAAAGTCATGCGTTACGAATTAAGGAAACGGGGAATTGAGTCTTTAAAGGTGGTATACTCCAAAGAACCTCCAATAAAGCCCATTCAAAAGAGTGAAGAAGTCCCCGTAGACAAGAAGGAAACTTCTTTGGAAACACCACAGAAGCGACCCGTAAAGAGACAGGTTCCTGGCAGCGTTTCCTTTGTGCCTCCTGTTGCAGGATTAATCATAGCAGGGGAGGTAATAAAGGATATACTGGGTATAGGTTCTGCCTAAAAAAACTAACAGGCACAGGGCCTGATAAAACATGGTTTAGGCGATGCTTATACTAAACGGACCTAAACATAACTTTATAGATGAAATGAAATAAAAAAGGCGGGATATTGTTCCCGCCTTATTTTTACTTATTGATGATCTTTGGTACTCTGGGAGCCCTTAGAATGCCAGCCGAAGGCAGACTAGTCCCTACTAATGGAAGGGCATAGTTCCTAAAGGCTTCGGTCACATGGTTTCCTTCGCTGTTGATGAACTCGTCGGGCATTAGCTTGGTCTTGGCAGCCACTTCGCTAAGATCGGTTAACCTGTAATCTACGGCATAGTTACCTGTTCTATGAATGGTAACGGATCCATCTGCGTCATGCCATACTGCAAACTGGACGGCCTTTTCTCCCACTTCACGGGCTTCTATTTGGTCCACATCGGAGACACAGCCCATAAAGGATCTCTGGAGGTATCCAAAGGTATCGGATCTTACCCTTTGTATGTTCAGATTATCCTTAATATACTGGGATAGAAGATCCCCTAAAGCGCCGGTACCGGACAATTGCACATTTCCATGGGCATCTTCTTCACGGCCTACCAATTTAGTGACTATTGGTTCGCCCTGTGCATCCTGGATCCCCTCGGAAACCGCTATAATACATCTTCCATACTTATCATAGACATTCTTTACATCCACGAGGAACTTATCCACATCAAAGGCTCTCTCGGGTAGATATATTAAATGTGGGCCATCATCCGGATATTTCTGTGCAAGAGAAGCTGCGGCTGTTAAGAAGCCGGCATGGCGTCCCATTACAACGGAGATGTGAACTCCGGGCAAAGCCCTATTGTCCAGGTTGATACCCATAAATGCCTGAGCTACAAACCTTGCGGCAGAGCCATAGCCTGGGGTATGGTCATTGACCATCAAATCGTTGTCTATGGTTTTTGGGATATGAATTGCCCTGAAATCATAATTTGACTTCTTAGCATGCTCATTTACTATTCTTACAGTATCAGAGGAGTCATTACCGCCTATGTAGAAGAAATATCTAACATCATGGGCCTTAAAAACCTTTAGAATTTCACTGCAGTAAGCCTCGTCGGGTTTATCCCTGGTTGATAACAACCCTGAGGATGGAGTTAGGGCTACCTCCTCTAAATTATGGGTTGTCTCCTGGGTCAGGTCAAGAAAGTCCTCGTTAACGATACCGGAAACACCGTTAACCGCTCCATAAACCTTTGTAATCTGTGGATACTTTCTGGATTCAAGTACGGCACCGACTAAGGATTGATTGATTACCGCCGTCGGTCCCCCGCCTTGAGCTATAACAACTTTACCTTCCAGTCTCATCGGTTACTTCTCTCCTTATTAAAAATTTTCCAATATACTTTAATTGTATCAGATTAATAATATAGGGCAAAGAATATTTTGTCAAACTTTTGATTGTCGTTAGTAAGATTTATCTCTATATTATACCAAAGGAAGTATTTCGATACGTTATAAAACAAAATTAAACTAATTCAACGATATTACATCAGGATAGACCAAGTGGAGTTTGCCATAGGATGGACCTTTTGGTAAGATAAAATTATTAAAAACAGAAATGTATAGAATTGAGGTGTTCTGATGAAAAAAATAGGATTTATAGGTGTTGGTGTTATGGGTAAATCCATGGTACTTAACCTAATGAAGAATGGTTTTGAGGTATCTGTCTATACCCGTACCAAAAGCAAGGCATCAGAAGTTATAGAGAAAGGTGCAAAATGGTGCGATTCTGTTAAGGATTGTGTTGCTGACGCGGATGCAGTTATTACAATGGTTGGATTTCCAAAAGATGTAGAAGAGGTATATTTCGGGGAGGATGGCATTTTAAACAATGTAAGACCCGGTAGCTATGTCATAGATATGACCACAACCAGTCCAAAGCTGAGTAAAAGGATATACCGTGAGGCTTTAGAAAAAGGAGTTTATGCACTGGATGCTCCCGTCTCCGGTGGTGATGTAGGTGCCCAAAAAGGAACCCTGGCCATAATGGTCGGTGGTGATAAGGAGGCCTTTGAGAAATGCTATAAAATCTTTGAGGCTTTAGGAACAAATATTATCTATGAAGGGCCGGAAGGAGCGGGTCAGCATACCAAGATGGCCAATCAAATAGCTATCACCGGTGCCATAGCCAGTGTCTGCGAGGCTATAACCTATGCCAGGGCGGTTGGACTGGACGTTCAAAAAATGCTGGACACTATAAGTACCGGAGCAGCCGGAAGCTGGCAGATGTCAAATATGGCACCTAGAATACTAAAAGGCGACTTGGATCCGGGTTTCTTTATTAAGCACTTTATAAAGGATATGGAAATTGCCAAGGAAGAAGGCCAGGATGTAAATTTAAATCTGGAAGTTTTGAATAATGTGCTCAATATGTATAAGGAACTTGCCAGGAATCAGATGGACGAACTAGGGACCCAGGCATTAATAAAATACTATGAGAAATAGTTGTATTCAAAAAAAGAAAGGGCTATTGACCGTTATGGTTTATAGCCCTGATTATTTGCAATATTGTAGAACTCCTTATTCGTCTATCACTATCTCATAGGTGATAGGGGTAGCCTTTTTCAGCATTGCGCTGACCCCACAATACTTATCCTGGGATAGATCAACAGCTTTTTGGATCTTCTCCAAGGGCAGATCCTTACCTTTGAATCTATAGGTTATATGGATGTTTTCATAGACCTTTGGATGCTCCTGGGTATTATCCGCCTCAACTTCAATGCTGCAATCTTCAATGTCAACCTTCATTTTCTTTAGGATTGACATGACATCGATCCCGGTGCAGCCAATTAATCCTGCCAATAAAAGCTGTTTAGGACGCGGACCAAGGTTGTTTCCGCCTATTTCCTCCGAGGCATCGGTAATCAGCGTATGCCCATCTAAGTTCATTTCAAAACCCATATTCCCCGTTAAGTAGCCCTGTACTTTAGTTTTGGCCATCATACGCACCCCCTGAAAGGTTATTTCTAGACTAAGAGATAATAGTCAGCAATTTGACTCCTGGCTGTTTTTGAACTATCGGCATTATATCCTGGTATTTGTATTACAGCAGCCATAACAATATCGTTCTTGTTATAATGATACCCGCCATAGAGTTATTTAAACATCCACAAACAGACCTTGTAAAAGTCTGGGGTTCTGCTATTATATAATAAGCGCAATTAAGGAAGTAAAACCTTTAGTATAAGGTTTTATCTGATTCATTCGTTGAATCGTTTTAAGCAAGCCAATTTAGGCTTGCATTTATGATTTAAAATATTGGATCATTGGTAAGGATACACCTTGAGATTCGGACTTCTTCTGTCGCCTAGAAGCCCGACTGGTGGAACTGCCTAAACATGTACAGCTTTGGAGGAAAGATGGATGAAAACATCATACAAGAAGACGCTCTATGCTTGCTACCTGGGATTCATAACATTGGCCATAGTCAACAATTTCGCACCCCTGCTCTTTGTTATATTCCATGAGGAATTTGGGATATCCTTTGAAAGGATTGGCAGACTAATCCTTGTCAATTTTACGACCCAGATGGTGGTTGACTTCTTAGCCATAAGGTATGTTGATAGAATTGGCTATAGGAAGGCAGCTATCTTATCCCATTTCTTCAGTGCCTTAGGGCTTATAGGGATAGGTGTATTTCCCAGACTGTTCCCGTCACCGTATGTGGGAATTGCCGTTTCTGTGGCCATATATGCCATTGGTGGAGGGCTTAACGAGGTTATCATAAGTCCAATTGTAGAATCCCTGCCGGGAGATGCCAAGTCTTCGGCAATGAGCCTCTTGCACTCATTCTACTGCTGGGGCCAATTGGGAGTGGTGATAATTACTACAATACTCATTAAGCTGTTGGGAACTCAAATATGGTATATCCTACCCTTTGTCTGGGCGTTAGTGCCCATATATAATTTATATAACTTTACAAGGGTACCCCTTAGGCCGGCAGTGTCCGAAAAGGAAAAAACCCCAATTTCCGTATTGCTATCATCGCGGGTATTCCTTATCGCCATCTTACTTATGATCAGCGCAGGTGCATCGGAGTTAACCATGGCTCAATGGTCATCCCTATTTGCAGAAATGGGCTTAGGGGTGAGTAAGGTGGTGGGGGATTTACTGGGCCCTGCCTTGTTTGCGGTCTTTATGGGTATTGGAAGGGTGATATACGGTATTTGGGGTCAGAAGATAGATTTGAGGAAAGCCCTCATGGGCAGCAGCATACTTTGCATTTTGTGTTATGCCGTCGCTGTCTTTATAAAGATACCCATGATATCCCTTTTAGGTAGTTCCCTGTGTGGACTGTCAGTCAGCCTGATGTGGCCCGGAACCCTTAGCCTGTCAGCAGAAATGTACCCTAAGGGGGGAACTTCGATGTTTGGTATTTTAGCCCTGTTCGGTGATGTTGGCGCATCATTGGGGCCCTGGCTGGCAGGTTTAGTGTCGGACTTAGCCCAAACCTCTCCCATGCTTCTGGATCTGGGCAGAGATCATGCTCTCAATTCGGAACAGATGGGTCTAAAGGTAGGCTTATTTACAGCCATGGTCTTTCCGATCATATTATTTGTAGGAATAAATCTATTAAAAAAAGAAGGATTGGCCCGGAATCAGAGATCCTGAAAAGGCCAATCATTTAGCATTAACTGGATGCAAATTAACATCCAGTGCCGGTGCAATGGTCATTAACGGCACTGGTATAATTAGCATACAACATTATATAAAGCATTACTTGCTGTAAATGGTGTAACAATTGTCTTGCCTGAATTCTGGAATTAATAATCCTCAGTAAATAATTTTTCTAAAGTATTTACATCATCACTGGCCCTCAAGGGTTTGACTGCGGGTCCTGTGATGATCTTACCTTCGTAGGTAAACCTGGAACCATGGCAGGGACAATCCCAGGATTCTTCGGCAGAATTCCAGTTTAGCTCGCAGCCCATATGGGTACAGGTGGTGTTGACCAAATGCAGATTGCCCTGCCTGTCCCTATATGCCCCTATCCTCTTACCATCAATTCTGAACACTCCGGCATCACCGGGCTCCAGATTTATATTTTTGGGCAGCTGGCTGAGCTTGCCATCCAAGAGCTGTTCCGCTACGTTTATATTTTCTACAATAAAATTCTTGGCAGAGGCGACGATGGTCTTGCGGGAGGGGTTATAGACATCCTGCCATGGGCTCTTGCCATGGATAATTAAATCCTTTAAAATTACCGATGAAACGATGCTGTTGGTTATTCCCCATTTTTGAAATCCGGTAGCCACGTAGAGGTTAGGAGTGTTAGAGGTATAATTGCCCACATAGGGCAACCCATCTATTGTCATACAATCCTGGGTAGACCATCGGTAGGGTATATCCTGCACCGTGAATAGGGTATTGGCAAAGTCCACAAGGGCCTCATAGTGCTTGACCATTGACATTCCCTGCCCGGTTTTGTGATGATCTCCAATGACCAGTATTATTTCGCCATCCTGAGTCTCTTGGTTTCGCATGGACCGTGCCGGATCATCCGCGTTAATGTACATACCCCCGGGGAATTTTTCTTTGGCTTTTATAGCCAGGGCATAAGCCCTTTCAGTATATATTCTGGCAAAGTACATACCATGCTTATTATAGAAGGGGTAGTGTGTTGCGATTATTACCTTCTTCGCAGTGACCCTTTTTCCTTGAGAGGTTGTTACCACATAACCGTCGTTTTCCTCGATATCTATTGCCCTACTATTTTCAAATATTTGAACTCCCTGTTCCGCTACATATTTAACCACCCCCAGACCGAATTTCAGAGGATGAAACCGGGCCTGATCATCGAAGCGCACTGCACCTTTGATAGGCATATTAAAGGGTATCGAATCGACAAAGGATGCTTTGATGCCAAGATCTGCTGCTGCATTGACTTCCTTCTCTATTTTTTGCAATTGTTTCTCTTCTTGCGTAAATATATAGGCAGATTCGGTAACGTAATCGCATTGTATATCATGCTTGTCTGAAATTCTTTTAATCTCATGAATAGCCCATTGATTGGCATCGGCGTATTGCTGAGCCAATTCATCTCCCATGGTGGTTTTGATTTTATCATAGATAAGTCCGTGTTGTGAGGTGATTTTTGCCGTGGTATGGGCAGTAACGCCCCCTAATACGGTGTTTCCTTCCAAGATTGCCAGGCTTGCACCCTGGCCTAATAATTGATAAGCACAGGCAATCCCTGCCAGACCGCCGCCAATTATCAATATATCCACCTCAATGTCCCCGTCCAGGGCAGGATAATTCAGGGGCTGGGTAGATGATAGCCAATAGGATTCCGGCGGTTTTTTGAAATCTTTTAATTGTTCTATATTCATTTTATCCTCCATGAAGTTAGTTGTATTGATTATTCACCCAGCTTGAGTATCTGCTTGGTTCTGTCACCGTCTCCAAGGGAGTTTAAATAGACTATCTCTTCAGGTATTATCTTTATCACATTCAACCCGGATAGATCATTTTCCGATGTACTCACAGTCTTGCACTGCTCTTTGACCTCCTGGAAGAGACTCGAATCCTGTAAACTGGTAACTGCCTTGCCAAAAACCTGGACTCCTTTTATCTGGTAAAAATCAACATAATCGGTACTAACTAATAAACACACATTGGGATTCTTGGCTATGGCTTCGAATTTTTTCCCTCCGGCTGACAGGATATAGATATTGGTCCCATCGCCTGGAAAATAACGCACAGGGCTGCTTCGAGGTTTGTTGTCAAAGCAGGTAGCGAGAGAACCCTCTTTTTGATCTCCAAGAAAATCCCATATCCGTTTTTGTAATGTTTCTGAAGACATATGCTTGTTTTCCAATTCCATTCTCCTCCAGATATATATTTCCTCCCATATTAATATTTGTAATTACCAATCATAATATCCGCTATTCGATAGTCTAGTATGCAAATTACCGCCTTGGAATTGCCATGGATATTGAATATGTACTTGGTACTTAGTGCAAAATAATAGCCAAGCCCAATGTTTTGGGTAATTGAACAAGATATCATCAAATGTTATAAGTTTGCTAGCAAAGGAGAGCTATTATGTATAAACAAGAGACTATGGATGGCAACCAGGCTGCTGCCTATGCGTCCTATGCATTTACAGAGGTTGCCGCTATATTTCCTATAACCCCTTCAACGCCAATGGCAGAAGGGGTTGACGAATGGTCAGCCCATGGAAAGAAAAATATCTTTGGGACTGAGGTAAAGGTAGTCGAGATGCAGTCAGAAGCTGGTGCTGCCAGCGCCATGAGAGGTGCCCTTCAGGCCGGAGTACTGGGCTCAACCTATACGGCATCCCAGGGACTATTGCTGATGATTCCAAGTCTATATAAGATGGCAGGGGAATTGTTGCCCGGAGTTCTGCATGTCAGTGCCAGATCCATAGCGACCCATGCCTTATCCATCTACGGTGATCACCAGGATGTAATGGCATGCAGACAAACCGGTGTATCCATGTTGGCTTCCAGCAATGCCCAAGAGGCTATGGACTTTGGGTTTATCTCACACTTATCAGCCATAAAGTCGAGAATTCCCTTTATTCACTTCTTTGATGGATTCCGTACCTCCCACGAATACCAAAAGGTTAGGATAGTGGATTATGAGGATGTCAAAAAGATAGTGGATTACAAGGCCATTGATGACTTTCGAAACAGGGCCTTAAATCCGGAACATCCTGTTGTCAGGGGAACCACCCAAAACCCTGATATCTATTTTCAACAAAGGGAGAGTGTCAATGCCTTTTATGAGGCTGTGCCAGATATAGTTCAGGGTTATATGGATAGTATGGAGAACATCACCGGTCGAAAGTATAGACTATTTGACTACTATGGGGCTCAGGATGCAGAAATGGTGATAGTGGCCATGGCATCTGTCACAGGCACCATTTCCGAGGTAGTGGATTACCTAAATGCCCGGGGAGAGAAGGTGGGCATGGTAAAGGTAAACCTCTACAGGCCGTTTTCGGAAAAACATTTCCATGAAGTCCTGCCAAAGACAATAAAGAAGGTGGGGGTGCTTGATAGAACAAAAGAACCTGGGTCAATAGGGGAACCCCTATATCTTGATGTTGTTAAGGCTTTCAAGGACATGCCAAATGCTCCAGTTATAGTTGGGGGAAGATATGGGCTCTCTTCAAAGGATACCAGACCGTCCCAGATCCTGGCGGTATTTGAAAACCTGAAACAGGATAAACCAAAGGACGGGTTTACAATCGGGATAGTGGATGATGTGACTTTTAAATCCCTACCGGAGGCTGATCCAATAAATACCGAACCACCAGGGACTATCAGTTGTAAGATCTGGGGGTTGGGCTCAGATGGTACTGTCGGTGCCAATAAAACTGCCATTAAGATAATAGGGGATAACACCGATCTTTATGCCCAAGGATATTTTTCATACGATAGCAAGAAATCTGGAGGTACTACCGTTTCCCATCTCAGATTTGGGCCAAAACCTATAAGATCTGCTTATCTGGTCAACAATGCGGACTACGTGGCTTGCCATAACCAGGCCTATGTACATCACTATGACCTGCTCAAGGGGCTAAAGAAAGGGGGAACCTTTGTACTCAACTGTTCATGGGATATGAATGAGCTGCATGATCATTTGCCTGCCGATATGAAAAGGTATATTGCACAAAACGATATAAAATTCTATACAATCGATGCCATGAAAATTGCTTCAGAGGTGGGACTGGGCAATAGAATAAACATGGTTATGCAGGCTGTATTTTTTAAACTGGCAAAGGTGCTACCTGTAGAGGAGGCTATCGGCCATCTCAAGGATTCCATAGAGGACATGTATGGCAGGAAGGGACAGAATATAGTCGAGATGAACAACAAGGCTGTAGACAGATCCCTGGAAGCCCTGGTGCAAATAGAGGTCCCTGCCACTTGGGGGATGGCGGTAGACGATACAATAGAGGATCCGGATCTACCTTACTTTGTGGAACACATACAGACCCCCATGGCTAGACATGAAGGTGACGAATTACCCGTAAGCGCCTTTATTGGGATGGAAGACGGGACTTTTCCAATGGGAACGACTGCATATGAAAAGCGCGGAATTGCACCTATGATCCCGCAATGGCAGATCGAAAAGTGTATACAATGCGGCAGATGCTCCTATGTTTGTCCCCATGCTACCATCAGACTGTTCCTACTTGATGATGAGGAGAAGGCAAGAGCTCCGGAGACCTTCGAGACTAAAAAGGCCACAGGCCGTGGAATAGACCATCTGCATTTCCGCGTTCAGGTGGATCCCTTGGACTGTACAGGATGCGCCAATTGTGCCGATGTTTGTCCTGCCAAAGGCAAGGCATTGGTCATGCAGCCTGCGGAGCAGGAGATTAGGATGCAGGAGGACAATTGGGAATTTGCAATGACGGTTTCTATGAAGGATGATCTAACCAATACAAACACTCTCAAGGGAAGCCAATTTAGAAGACCACTCCTTGAATTTAATGGGGCATGTCCAGGATGTGGTGAGACACCCTACATTAAACTATTGACCCAGCTGTTTGGGGAAAGAATGATGATTTCCAATGCTACTGGATGCTCATCCATATGGGGGGCTTCTGCACCCTCCATCGCTTATACTACAAATTGGAACGGAAAGGGTCCGGCCTGGATAAATCCCCTGTTTGAGGATGCAGCGGAGTTTGGGTATGGTATGGCTCTTGGAGTAGAACAGGCCAGGAAAAGGCTGGCGGAACTTATTACGGAGGCCATGAGTTCGTCAATACCACCTGAATTAAAGGAAGCGTTTGGAGAGTGGCTCAATATCATGGACGATGGTGAAGAGTCTAAAAAGGCTTCGGAAAGAATACTAGGACTTCTCGAAAGCTATGACCTTGGGGATAATGAAATAGTACAGGAGATCATAAAGAGGAAGGATCACCTTATCAAAAAATCCATTTGGGCAATAGGCGGTGATGGTTGGGCTTATGATATCGACTATGGAGGACTTGATCATGTTCTTGCCTCAGGGATGGATATAAACATCTTCGTTATGGATACAGAGCTCTATTCCAACACCGGCGGTCAGAGTTCCAAGTCGACCCCCGCAGCCTGTGTCGCCAAGCTGGCGGCCTCCGGTAAGAAGACCAGCAAAAAGGATTTGGGACTTATGGCCATTACCTATGGCAATGTTTATGTAGCCCAGATAGCCATGGGCGCCGATATGAACCATACCATAAGGGCTATAAATGAAGCAGAAAGGTATAAAGGCCCATCCCTGATCATCGCGTATTCACCTTGTATCAGCCATGGCATAAAAACAGGGATGGGGACCAGTATATTACAGGAGAAGAAAGCCGTAGAGGCAGGGTATTGGCATCTCTACAGGTTCAACCCTGATCTTCGGAAAAAAGGAGAAAACCCGTTTATTCTGGATTCAAAAGAACCCACCAAGGACTATAAGGAGCATATCCATGGAGAAGTACGTTACTCACAACTGATGAATGTATTCCCGGAAATCGCTGATGATATGTTCGAGCTTTCAGCACAATTTGCTGCGGATAGGTATAGGAGATACTCAAGATTAGCGGAGCATGAGATATATTAATGAAGTCGGGAGAAAAGAAGAAACGGGGGCATCGGTTATGGCCCCCGTCTTATTTTTGGTTAGTATCCACATATTCCTTCGCATTTCTTATCTGTGTCTCATTAGGCAGGTTCACCTTTGAATCGGCTTTGATACTTTCGGCGTCTGCCCAAGCGGCGGTACAATGATTCTCTATCGGCACCAAGCCATTTTTGATCTTATATCTGCCCTTTGGCATAACTTCCTTCATCTGCAATCCTCCTCCAATAAAGCCAACCTTTTATATCAGCCTATAATCAGCGAGTGACTCTATTATCTTTACCTCAAATGTAGTTTTTATGTTGCTTTCTTGCTAATGGTATTTTACATGTGGGCCCAATAGCTTATATTGTAAAATTTGCTTTATAATTGTAGTAAGTTTTGATAAAATAATTAATATAAGCATATCTGAGGTTAAAAAACATAGCTAGGGGGTAATTAAATGGATAATCTGAAGCCGGATGTAGCAGCTTATCTGAATAGAATTGGATACGATGGCCCATTGGACGGAAGCGCCAAAGCCCTGGCAGGAATACAGGAAAGACATCTTCACTCTGTACCTTACGAGAATTTTGATATAATGGCCGGGATACCCTTGTCCCTGGAGATACCCGATTTGTTGGACAAAATTGTATATAGGCGAAGGGGTGGCTACTGCTTTGAATTGAATGCCCTTTATAAATGGCTGCTGGAAGAACTAGGTTATCCTGTAATTAGCTACTTTGCAAGATTTTGGCGCGATGAACCCAATCCCCCGCCAAAGAGGAGGCACCATGTATTAAAAGTCAAGGCAGAAGGGGAATACTACCTATGTGATGTAGGTGTAGGCGGGATCATTCCCAGGTGGCCCATAAAGATGGTGGAAGGGCTTGTACAAAGACAAGGCGATGAGAGTTATCGCTTGGAACGGGATGATTATTATGGATGGGTACTTTGTGAACTTAGGAATGGTAAATGGGAGTGGTTATATTCCTTTACTGAAGAACAGCAGCTGCCAAAAGACTTTATTATGGCTACCTATTGGTGTGAGAATTCACCTGATTCAATCTTTATTAACGATGCCATGGTTGCAATACGTACTAGTGAAGGGCGCAATACCATATCCGGAAAAGAATTTCGTATTTTTACCGGTGATAAGGTCCATACTTTTATCCCTGAGACCAAGGAAGAGTTTTCAAAGGCATTAGTTGAATACTTTGGACTGGATATATCTTCGTTTATCCATAAAGTATTTAAATAATTTCTTCACATAAATATCAAAAAACTTTAAATTTTTGACCTAAATCAATGATTTAGCTAATTTATGGGTTTATAATGGGGGCATAAAGGAAAAGGGAGGTAGAAGCAATGACCACTAAGACTTATCAACTGGAGACCTTGGTATGCCCCAGCTGCATGGCAAAAATCGAAGGAGCCCTGAAAAGGATAAATGGCGTGGAAAAATCCAAGGTGTTATTCAATTCCAGTAAAGCCAAAGTAACCTTTGACGAAAACGTAGTGGATTCTGAAACCATTAAGAAGGCTATAGAAAAAGTAGGATTTGAGGTACTGGGCGAGAAATAAACCTATTTAAGCGGGATTTTGAATTTGTATCAATATGGGGGTTATTGTATGTTATGCAATTGTATGAAGAGGGATGGGAAGAACTGCATTGAGCTTGTACCTATATTCAGCAATCTGAACTATGATGAGATGATGGAGATAGCCAGAATAACGCGGGACAGGACCTATGAAAAAGGCAGCATGATCTATATGGCGGGAGACAACGACGAGAGTCTTTATGTCATACATGAAGGGAAGGTCAAGATCTCCAGGATATCTGATTCAGGTAAGGAGCAGGTTCTAAGGGTCTTGGGTCCCGGTGAGTTTATGGGCGAGCTTACCCTGTTTAGCCATAATCCCCTGACTGATAATGCCGAAGCCTTGGAAAAAACTGTAGTATGCGTTATAAATGGCGCAGAATTAAAAAATCTTATGTCCAAGTATCCGACCATTGCCTTTAAGGTTCTGGAGGAACTGAGTCAGAGGCTGGAAAGGGCAGAAAATCTGGTAGAGAATATCAGCCTTCACAGCGTAGAGCGCAGGCTGGCCGACACCCTGCTAAACATGGCTGATGACAAGGGAGAAATTGAGCTTAAGATGAGCAGAAAAGACCTTGCATCACACCTGGGCATGAGCAGGGAAACCCTAAGCCGCAAGTTGTCATCCTTCCAGGATGAGGGGTACATTGAACTTATAGGACATAGAAAAGTAAAGATCCTGGATGAGGATGCCCTGATGGAGATCGAATAATATCCTCTGTCTGCATTAAATTGTCTTTTATGCAAACACTAGAGTAACTACATCTTTTTTGAAAGGCAGGTAGTGCTCTATGAATATGATAGATGGTCAGGGTCCATTTTTCCCCTATCCTTACATCCGATTTCCTGATCCGGAGGATATGGATGGAAGTAAGGTAGCAGATGAGAGGTATCATGTTTTTGTTAACGGGGATTACGTAGGCGATAAGCTGTCCATTGTCCAGGGTGATGGGGGATGGCAAGCAGTGGAAGATTACCTCAAAAGTAGAGATTTTAGTGGATATCGTGTGACCAAAGACGGGGACCATATCTACGTTGATGTACAGGACGAGGAAGAGGCAGAGGAAATACGAAACCATTTAAGGGTTTATACAGAGATAAGATAGCAATAGATAAAGCTTCAAATAAAATAGCCTTGATATAAGGGCGAAACCCTATATCAAGGCTATATTTTGTTATTATTGTAACCTCTTATGTTGGTTCATTGGCCTATTGCCTATATCTAGATAGTAGATCACGAAGTTTATCTTTTGTAGTCTACCTTTACTGTCAGGAGGATACGGCAGCGGTTTCCCTTGTTAGATTTTGAATCCACTTAAACCTATTAACCTTGACAACTGCAACACCACATTTGAGGATCTGGTCACATTTCAAACAGGCAAACACCACTGCGGGAGGTGCGTTGAAGACGTAATGGGCTATAAGCGCCGATGGTATAACAACCAGCCACACGAAAATCAGATCGTTGATGAGAACGAAATAGATAGCGCCTCCTGCCCTTACTATACCGGTGAGGGATGACATCTGATAAGATGTTCCTATTATAGTAACGGACAGAACTACTATTAGCTGTTTCGTTAGGTCAATGGTCTCTTCGGATACATTATATAACAACAAAATATAGTCCTTTATGAGATATAATGCGGCCCCCGAAACGAAACCAATAATTAGAAACAGTATCTGCAGCTTCTTTGCATATTCCTTTACCCTTTCGTATTCCCCTGCGCCAACCGTTTGTCCGATAATAACTGATGTAGCGCCCGCTGTTCCGTAACAACCAACGGATATCAGGGAAAATACTATATTGGCGATACTGACAGAGGCTTGGGCTGTAGCTCCAAGTTTTCCTATGATTATGCCCTGGACCGTAAGATTAAGGCCCCAGAAGATATCCCCTAGAATGACGGGGAACCCATATTTGAAAAAATCCTTTAATAGCACAAAGTTAGTTTTTATTAAATCCTTGAAGCGAACATTTAATTTCTTATCAACGAATCTAATATACAAAATCATAAGGGGTAGTTCTATAGCCCGTGCGATTAAGGTAGCAATGGCAGCTCCCTTTACACCCAGGGCGGGAGCGCCCAGGTTACCGAAAATGAATACCCAGTTGAAAAAGACGTTAACAAAGAAAGTAACGATGGATAAATACATGGCAACCTTGACAGTCTCTACGCATCGCATGGATGCTATTAATACCTGGGTCACACAGAAAAAAATGTATGTGTAGCGTATAATCTTCAGATAGTCCAGGGCTTCCTTCTTAACGTCAGGCACATCGCTGAAGATCCCAATTATTTGGTCAGGGAAAAACAAGGTTGCCAATAAAAACAGGAGGCCTGCTCCTAAACTGAATTTCAATGCAATGCCAATCAGGTCTTTTATGCTTTTTAAGTCCTTCTTGCCCCAATATTGTATCGCTAATACCGTCAGGGCCGTACTGAGACCTATAACCAGCATATGGAGGAGGTTTTGAAGCTGGTTTGCTGCAAATACCCCCGATAGGGCATGCTCACCCAAAGATCCAACCATGAGGTTGTCGGCCAATCCCACCGACATGGCTATTATATTCTGTAGCGCAATGGGGGCTGCTAGTTGTAAAACCCACTTATACAAATTTTTTTTCGGTGATGCCTCCATATAACTGTCCCTTCTTTCCGTTGATTATATATGAGCCTATGATACATATATAAATGTATATTGTCAATGTTTTAGGTCTCCATTTGGTACAAGCTATCATCCTGGTGAGTAATTTAAATCCTTGATAACTGTCAAACTGTACACCTTTTATCACCTGTGGTATAATAATTTTGCAACAGAATAAAGTAGCTTTATTTGGTGAGATTGACCCCCATTCTTCCTTGGGTTGGTCTATAATGTTGATATTTGAATTAACTGCGATCGAACAGATATTTTTGTATTGTTGGCGTTTAATAACATTTAGAGAGAGAGGAATACTAATGGCACGAACGGTAGGTACAACAGTAAGGGGTATAATAACCCCCATAATCAAAGAGGGTGATGATTTAGTACGTTTAGTAGTTGATTCTGTCCTAAGAGCCATGAAGAGTGAAAATTTTAACCTCAGAGACATGGATGTGCTGGGGATTACCGAATCCCTGGTTGCACGAGCGCAGGGTAACTATATACCTCTTGATGATATTACCGTAGACATTAATAGATTGTTTACCGGAGATATTGGCCTCGTATTTCCTGTTCTGAGTCGTAATAGATTTCTGCCCATACTCAAAGCTTTAGCTATGACGCAAAAGAAAATCTATGTTTTCCTAAACTACCCATCTGATGAGCTTGGAAACCACTTAATGCAGGTAGATAAGATGTATGAAGTGGGGATTAACCCTTATACAGATCTGTTGACTGAGAAACGATACAGGGAATTATTTGGAGATAGGGTGCTACATCCATTTACGGGCATTGATTATGTGGATCTGTACAAGAGCATTGCTGTCAACGACAATATTGAGATATATCTAACCAATGATCCAAGATCGGCTCTGGATTATGCTAAGGAATTCTTAGTAGCCAATATCCATGACAGGTTTAAAACCAAAAAAATTCTATTGGATGCGGGAGCCGAAAAGGTATTATGCCTGGACGATATCCTGACCAGTCCTGTTTCAGGCAAGGGCTATAACCCGGAATATGGGTTACTAGGCTCCAATATGGCTACTGAGACCAGTATTAAATTGTTTCCGAGGGATTGCAACAAAATAGTTATGGAGATCCAGAAAGTCCTAAGGGAGGAAACAGGCAAACATATTGAAGTCATGGTGTACGGCGATGGCGCTTTTAAGGATCCTAGAGGCAAAATCTGGGAGCTGGCCGATCCCGTAGTATCTCCTGGGTATACTCCCGGTTTGGAAGGGACACCAAACGAAATAAAGCTCAAGTATATTGCGGACAGCCATAGTGGGGAAGTTGCTCCTGAAGATATGGCTGACCTGGTGAAAAGTAAGATCAGGTCCAAGGACCAAAATTTAATTGGCAAGGCTGAATCATCGGGAACGACCCCGAGACAGTTGACTGATTTATTGGGCAGCCTATGTGATCTGACCAGCGGAAGCGGTGACAAGGGGACCCCCGTAGTGCTAATTCAGGGTTATTTTGACAATTATGCATCAGAATAATGTCAATTTTTATTAATGCCCATTTATGTTACTCGGATTTTGGGTATAGATATATATAAAGCATCCATGATTGTTACCAAAATCAAGAGCAGAATGGATGGTAGCAGTATAAATATGATACCCATAGGGTATAACCCTATAAGATTATATTAATTAAAGGATCAGGGAGGTCATAAAATGGGCTTTACTATCAACGATAAGGTCACCTGGGTAGGTAAAATTGACTGGGAGCTAAGGAATTTCCATGGATATGAATACTCTGTGGATAGAGGATCCAGCTATAATTCCTACCTAATAAGGGATGAAAAAACTGTTCTTATAGATACGGTGTGGAAACCCTTTGCCAAGGAGTTCGTAGAGAATTTAAAAAAGGAAGTAGATTTAAATGAGATCGACTATATAGTGATGAACCACGGGGAGATAGACCACAGCGGTGCCCTGCCGGAACTTATGCAGGAAATCCCCGATACCCCTATATATTGCACTGCAAATGGGATAAAGTCCATCAAGGGACATTTTCATGAGGATTGGAATTTTATACCCGTCAAAACCGGGGATACCCTAAACATTGGGCAAAATGATCTGGTGTTTGTGGAGGCCAGGATGCTTCATTGGCCAGATTCAATGTTTACATATATGACAAACGATAATATTTTATTCAGCAACGATGCCTTCGGTCAGCACTATGCCTCGGAATATATGTATAACGATCTTGTAGATCCTGATGAGCTATATAGTGAGGCAATGAAATACTACGCTAACATACTAAATCCCTTTAGTCGTCTTGTTACAAGAAAGATTGAAGAGGTCGTCAAGCTCGATATACCAATAGACATGATATGTCCAAGCCACGGTATTATATGGAGAAAGGACCCCCTGCAGATAGTGGAACAATATATGAAATGGGCCCAGGATTATCAGGAGGATCAGATAACTATCATATACGATACTATGTGGGATGGAACCAGACGTATGGCGGAAGCCTTGGCTGAGGGTATTAAAGAGGCTGATGATAGGGTAAATATAAAGCTGTTTAACACATCAAAGACGGACAAGAACAATGTTATTACTGAGATCTTTAAGTCAAAGGCCGTTTTGTTGGGATCCCCTACGGTTAATGGAAGCATTCTTACTTCCATGGCAGCTATTGCCGATCTTGCCAGTGGTCTTAAGTTTAAGAATAAGAAGGGAGCAGCCTTTGGTACCTATGGTTGGAGCGGGGAATCTATAAAGATCCTTACCCAACACCTGGAGGACGCGGGATTTGAAGTTGTCAACCAGGGTATACGCGAATTGTGGAATCCGGACGAGTCTGCACTTGATAGATGCAGGGAGTTTGGTAGGAAATTTGTGCAAGAACTGTAAGAGCTAGAGTTAGATTGAAGTATTAAGTAAAGCTAGCACACCATAGAGGTGCGCTAGCTTTTTTAATCTGGATGTATAAACATAATCAATCCAACTATCTTTGGGTGGCAAAGAAGAACAAAGCTACGGTCCCAGGACCTGAGTGGGAACCGATAACCGGGCCAATATGGTTTATCAGAATATTCTTGACGCCGAGCTGGTCTCTTACCATGTCTGCCAGGTAGTTGGCATCCTCGGGGGCATCTCCATGGCTAATAAAGATTGTTTGTTGTTCTGGATTAACTGCAGTCTCCTGCATTTTCTCAAGAAGGCTCTTTAAGGATTTCTTTCTTCCCTTAACCTTGGATACGGGTACCAAGCGACCTTCACTATCAACATGGAGGATGGGCTTTATGCTCAATATGCTGCCTATGAAAGCAGCAGCTCCGGATAATCTGCCACCTCTCCTCAAGTGCTCCAGATCGTCTACAGTGAACCAATGAGCTAACCTGCGCTTATTATTCTCTATCCATTCAATAATCTCCTTATAGCCAAATCCTTGATCCCGTAATTCCAAAGCCAGATGTACCAGTAATCCCTGCCCCATTGAAGCACTAAGGGTATCAATGATTGATATGGATGCTTCAGGATACTCTTCCAATAGCATTTGCCTGGCCATTACTGCATTATTATAGCTCCCACTTAAGGCCGAAGAAAAACACATGTAAATAATGGGTTTTCCCAGCTCTACATACGGTCTAAAGAAGTCAACATAAGTATGAGAATTAACCTGTGAAGTGGTTGACATATGACCCTCCCTAATTCCGTTATAGAAGTCAGTATAGGACAGGGTCTGTCCCAAGTCGTCTTTTCGATCTTCGCCCATATAATTAAAGGTAAAACTCAAAATAGGTAGATCGCGTTTTCTTACATATTCCAGGGGAAGATCACTACATGAATCGGTTATTATGATTGGTTGCACGATTAACCTCCTTTATTAAAATATATACTCCCAAAGGTATAATTCTTAACGGTAGTGCAAACCAGTCTATCGAATCATAGCGCCCTTGGAGTTCAAATTATTATATTAAGTGCAAGCCTTAATTGGCTTGCTCCACACGGATGCAATAAATACATCAGATAAAACCTTAAATGTTCTATTACCTTGATTGCATTTATTATATCACAGTTAATGTTATTTCATAGTCCAAATTTAAACATAGAGATGAATTTCTTAATCATAGCAAGAAACCCCGCATTAGGTCATCCAGGGTATCCCTGCGTCTAATCAGAACATCCTTACCCCCTGTGGTTATCAGGACTTCGGCGGGCCTAAGCCTGCTGTTGTAGTTGGAGGACATACTATATCCATATGCACCGGCATCCATTATACCTATAATATCCCCTTCACTTATTTCCGGGAGGAGTCTGTCTTGGGCGATGATATCTCCGCTTTCGCAGATGTTACCGACGACGGTGACTTTTCTATAGTTTTTCCCAGGACAGCTTCCATTTATCTTATATATCTCAATATCATGATGAGCATCATACAGCATAGGACGAGCCAAAACGTTGAAACCAATATCCGTTCCAATATAGCTTGTGCTATGATTTTCTTTGATAGAGTGTACCGTACCTAAAACCACCCCTGATTCTGCTACAATATAACGACCGGGTTCAATTATGAACTTCACCTGTTTTCCATATTCCTTCGCCCAGTTCTCCAGGACCTGGGAGAGCTTTTTACCGAAATTGTCAAGTTCGAGCCGGGGTTCATTTTCCTGTTTCCGGTATGGTATGCCAAATCCACCGCCTATGTCTATAAATTCCAAATCGTAAAACTCTTTGGCAGCAGATAGCAATAGTTTTGCACCTTCAATAAAGATGTCTCCTTCCATAAATAAGGATCCCAGATGATGGTTAATCCCCACTATTTTTAGCTGGTACTTCTTGGCAATCTCCTTTACCCTGGGGATAAGCTCCAGGTCTATGGCGAACTTGGTATCATCACCGGCGGTTATCACTTTTTTATGATGACCTACACCAAGGCCGGGATTCAATCGAACTGCTACTCTGCCGCCGGGATTTATTTCACCGAACTGCTCCAATTGGGATAGTGAATCTATACTGATTAAAATCCCCTTCTCTATGATAGCCTTCATCTCTTCCTCGGACATGTTATTACTTATATAGAAGATTTCTTCAGGCTTATACCCCGCTTCCAGTAGTATGTGTACTTCTCCGGGGGATATGGCATCAGCATGGATTCCTTCCTGATGAATGATTTTCA
>DGDX01000066.1:0-216 GCA_002385665.1 Firmicutes bacterium UBA3941 | reverse complement strand
ATTCGTTATAGACATATAGAGGGCTTCCGTATTTCTGGATCAACTCCCTTGGTGATGTATTACCATAAAAATTAGTTTGTCTGGTAAAGTAATTGTCCATTGTAAAATGCCTCCGATCTAATAATGGGGATAAAACCGTTCCTAAACAGATCCGTACTTAAAAACTGTTAATTCTTAGTATTCTTTGTAGTTTATGAATCAGGGGAATGTTCTACG
>DGDX01000035.1:5239-5955 GCA_002385665.1 Firmicutes bacterium UBA3941 | reverse complement strand
GCATATGCGCCTGCTGTGCACAGGGAAAGCACTACTGTCAGACTTACAAGGGCATTTAAGGTTTTAAGTACAATTTTGGTAATCAGCATTTTGCCTATCCCTGCCTGTCATTTACTAAGGTTATAGGGCAGCGGACGGAGCCCTGGGGCTCCATCCGTCCCTTTTAAAGGTTCAGAGGGTTAAATTCTGGCTGCACGTCTTCTTACCAGGAACATTGCCAGTCCGCCAATTGCCAGGGCCAGTATTGCAAAGTAGGGCAGGCTGTCAAGGTTTACTCCTGTTTCGATGTCTATGTCTCTATTGTTGGTTATAGTGGTTTCCTTGGAAGGTGCATCCATCTCGCCGCTTTGATTGCCGTCATATACCGGTTCATCATATTCTTCCGCTTGTGCTTCCTCAACATTATACAATACATCATAAGGGATGTTGCTTATGGTAAATTCGCTTCCGTCTTTAACAGTATACTTGATGGTGACCGCTCCGGTTTCAGGATCCTGACTGAAGCTGTCGGCACCTGGAGCCTGGATTGGATCGGCTTTCAGTTCCTTGCCTTCCTTCGGGGACAGTGTAACGGTAACTTCAAACTCATCATCGGGATCTCCAAAGTTGCCGGTTACCTGCTTTCTGACTGTCAGGCTGCCTGCATAGAACTCGTTCTTAAAGGAATCGTCTTTCAGGTTATTTTCATCAGTCAAAGTCAATACACGCAGGAACTT
>DGDX01000035.1:0-4990 GCA_002385665.1 Firmicutes bacterium UBA3941 | reverse complement strand
TGTATTCTCCTGAGTCATAACGCATACCGGCTGTACTGCCTTCTTCCTCGGTAAGGGTATAAGTATATACTCCAACCTGGGTAAACTCAGGCAATGTCAGGTCTGCACTTCCTGAGGTTTGACCCTGGCTGAAAGTTATGGTAAACTGATTAGGGTTAAACTCCGGGGCGGGTATGGGGTTTCCGTCTCTCTCACCTGTGCCCGCTCCTATTTTGAAGGTAAAGGTTTCTGCCGGGTTTTCTGTGTCTTCATTGGCCAGTGTAAGATCCTTGTAAATTGTTACAGCTGCATTATCATCATATTCCTCCTGGGCAAAAGCTGTTGCGCCCAGACCTAACACCAAGCTTAACACCAGTATAAATGTTATAAGTTTTTTCATCTTACTTAATACCTCCTTGGATTTTATGCATTTCTTTGATTTATGTGTTTTTCATTAATGTATACTTTATCTGCACAACGAGTGCAGTTGCTGGAACATGGCGGCCGATCAATTCACCTCCTTGCCGTATTGCTGATAATCTTTATTAAGCTGTCATTCCGCATTGCTGATTTGACGCCTGCGTACCAGGATGAGTGCTGCAATACCAGCAATGACAAGGGCCAGGATGATTATATATGGCAGGGAATCCAGAGAGACTCCTGTGTCAATATTGACTTCTTTATGGTTAGTTACCGTTATGGTTTTATCGCCTTTCAGGTCGGCTGCTTTTATGATGTAAGCTCCGTCGTCATTTGGCTCAATAGGCCCGTCGATGCCGGATGCTGTCACGGTAACTTCATAGCTGAAGTTGTTGGTTTCCTTTAAGGTGATTACTGCGTCATCAGGCAGATGATAAAGTACCTTTTTCTGATTATGCGACAGGCTGAAAACAGCCGGCGTCTCATATCCCTTTCCTTTTGTATTGCTGGATATAGTAACTTCAAAGGGGAATTGACGTTCAAGATCGCCCAAGTTTCCAGTAATTTTTTTCTGGACCAGCACATTCAATATGCTGACTTCCGGCTTGGGGAAATCCTGCCTTTGATTATCCTCGCCGAATACATTGGTGTAGATTACATAAGCTTCTTCATTGGTGGGGTATAATACCTGGCTTTCTGCAGATTTCTTAGCCTCTACAATATACCACATGGTGGCAGGATTGGTTTTGGGATCATCTTCTGATATCTTGCCCAGATTCCATGTTATGGTTCTTGTGCTGCTGTCCCAGGTATAAGTGCCGCTGCTTACTGTAATTCCCGGAGGATCTACCAGGATGAATTCTTCTCCTATTACGTCAGTTATAACTGCATTGGTGGCTGCGGCAGATATCTCGCCCGCTACATCCTGGAATATTTCTTCCAGGTCATCGTCTGAGCCTGTATAAGCCTTGCCCGGGCTGGCAATTCTGCTTAGTATGTTGTTGCCGGTAGTACCTGCATCCAGGGCTATGGTGTAGATTACATAGCCTTCATTTTTTGCAAACCTGGATTCCGCAACGGCACTGTTGCCGTGGTGGTAGTAGCGATTGGATAATAAGCTTACCGGGGTTGTCAACTCGCCAAGCGTACCACCCACCGTGCTGCTATAATCAAATGCGCTCTCCGGCAAATCATCTCTTGAATGATATACATTGCCGACCTGGATGAAATTGCCGCTTCCCAGACTGGTATTGTGTAATGCATAGCTGCGGGTGGGCTCTCCGTCACTTAGCAGCACTATATTCCTGCTTTGTGCAGTGCTGCCCGCCAAAAGGTTTCTTGCCGCATGTATGGCAGCCTGAGTATGAGTATACTGAGTGAGAACTGCGTCGCTGATACTGTTTATGTTATTGATTAAAGTCTGCCGTCCATTATGATCCTTGAACGGATCGCTTTGGTTGTAAACGGTAACCCCGGTTCCAAAGGCTACAAGTGCTATTCTTGTGTTGCTTCCTTCGGTCAACAAAGAATTTACAAAGTTCTTAGCCGCATTTTTTGCCTTAGTCAGCTTTGTGCCGTTCATACTGGTAGATCTGTCCAATACCAGTACAATGTCGGAGGTTGTTTCCAGGTTTTCTCCCCTCAGGCTCAGGGTTACTTTCCATCGATTGGTATAATCCTCGTGCGGGTCAGCCCATTTATCGATAATTAAGCTTCCAGGCTCCCCTCCATTGCCCCCGTTGCTTGACAGTATGTTTGACTTTGAACTTGGACCTAATTCGCCGGGCTTGTAAGTATTGATTTTAGGGGATTTTGTTATTACAGGAGAGTCTTGGCCGGGTTCATCGGGCTCATCTACAGGTGCTTTTGGCTTATCGGCCTTTTCATTGGTTTTTTCATTTCCTTCATTGGCTTGATTTTGACTCTCATCAAGAGCATCAGCTTCATGATCAGGGTTCTCCCCGTTCATTTCCTGATCATCAGCCGGGCTGGCTTGTGCTGTACTCTGAAAAGTCAGGGCAAGGCCGATCACCAATGAAAGAATCAGAATAAATGTAATTATCTTTATATCCCGATTGCCGAATCCATATTTTTTGTTCATGTGTTTATCCTCCTGACTGCTAAAATCTTGGTAGACATTTTTTTGCTGGTACACTGTCGGTTGCAGGTTAAAAAATCTAATTAAAAAAGGCTGCCATGTTAATTCTCTTTAACATAGCAGCCTGACCGTCATAGCAAATGCTTTAGACTCAGAGGCTTTGCGTCCCCATCTTTCGATGGGTTTGCCCGTGTTAATCTGGTATGCAGGGTATAAAGATATTAAGTTTTCAATTTGTTGTATATTTTATACCCATCTTTTTTTGGTTTAGACATAAAATCTTAAAATTTTACAAAATTCTTTTTTATATTATATTTTTCTTGCACTGCAGCCTCATTGATGTAATACTTTCAAGACTTAAACCCGGAAGTTTCATAATTTTTACTCCTGAAAGTCTTGATTTTTCAATAACTTGTGAAGTCATATTCTTATATACCCTCCTTTCACAAAGTTAGACATTAATCTTCATTTATTTACAATATTTTTTTGGATATGCATATAAGACATGAAAAGGCGGGATCTGCACTTCAAAATGGGCATAAAAAAACTGCCATGCAGAATAAACACAGCAGCCAGGCACTTGAATATATGTTTATCCTTTAACCTTTTTCTTTACAGTCAGGCCAATTACAAAAAGCAGAATACCGGCTCCGATAAATGCCGCAATATAGTACCAGAACAGGATGCCGTCTCCAATTGCAGTGCCGTTTGATTTTCTATTGGCGGGCCCGCCTGCTTCTCCGCGGGGAATTGTTTCTTCAGGAAGCTCAATCTCACCGCTCATCACTTCCTCGTCATCCGGAATTTCAATTAAACCGTTAAGCGTTTCCTCTTCAGTGATTATTACTTCATAATCATTCACAAAATCTATATAATCCAGTTCTTCCAATTCTTCGTTTTTTCTTATTATCATGCGGCTTTCCAAGCCGCTGCCATCTTCTAAAGTAAATATATTGATTGTGATATGGAATACACTGTCATCATAATTGCCAAGTTCATTTGTTCCGGGAGTCTGCGTTATTGTGTATCTGTAGGTGCCTGGAGAGGTGAACAAAATGGCAGGCAGGTTTAACATGTCACCCCCGGTAACAGTTGCCTTGTAAACCCCGCCAACGCTTCCCTCCGGCATGGGATAGGAAGGGTCTTCTGCTTTCAGAATTATTTCGAATGCCTCCGGCACTTCCTGTTTTTCTCCGGTTAAGGTAACCGAAACCGCAGGCAGAAAAACGTTTATATCCCCTGATGCCTGGGCCAAGGGTGTAATGAGAGCAGTGCATATAATCAAAATAAGTAAAACCCATATAAAGTTTTTTATCCTTTTCATCATACCGGAAACCTTCTTTAATAATTTTGTTGGATTGGCATATTTAACAGCACTAAACTGCCCTCGCAACGGATATCGTTTACATAAAAAATTATATATACTTATACCCCTCATTTGCCTTTTCAGACAAAAGAATTAAACGCTTATTATTTTGAGGCTGATCATTAAGAGAAGAAGATGCCTTCAAGAATGACGACATCTTCTTCATTACTTGCTTTTCTTTACCATAAGCACGCATAATAGACATTTATTTACTAAATATTGACACAGGAGCTTTATATTATAGTATATCGCTCATACTCTGAACATAAGGGAGTACTATTCAATTTAAGTTATTCTCTTGCTTTTTTCCTTCCGGTCAGGCCAAGAATCATAAGCAGAGCACCCGCTCCGACAAATGACACTATGTAAGGCCAGAGCAGGAAATCATCGCCGGTTTTGGGAACATCTGATTTTGGTGGTTCCGCTTCTCCGCCGGGTATTTCTTCTTCAGGTATTTCAATTTCGCCGGGCGTCGGCATAGGTGTCGGTGTAGGTTCTTCTATTTCACCGCCGGGTATTTCTTCTTCAGGAATCTCTATCTCTCCAGGCGGTGTTGGCGTAGGAGTCGGTGTAGGTACAGGTTCTTCTGCAGCATATTCATTTTCAAACACCAGTTCCGAAAGCTTTTCAGTTTCACCGGCTTTGCGGGCAGTAACCATATACTCAAATCCTCCGTTAGCCGGAGCATTGATTATATATATGGTAATATTGTATACAGCGTCATCATAATCTGCCAGTTCATTAGTGCCGGGGGTCTGGAAAACAGTGTAGGTATAAATTCCTAAGGAAGAAAACTGTATTTCAGGGAAAATATCTGTACCCTCCCCCGTAATCAGCAATTTGTATTCACCATCCACACTGCCTTCCGGCATGGGATAAGCCGGATCATCCGCCTTTAATATTATTTCATATTCTTCGCTGTCTGGCGGTGATTCACCGGTTAAACTGATTGAAACCGCCGGCATAGGAACATAAATTGGTTCCGCAGCCATTGCTATTTGAGCCAGCAAAGCAAGACAAACAATCAATACAATTAAACCTGCCATTAATTTTGTATGCTTCTTTCTCATTCCAATAATCCTCCCTAATTCGCTGTTTAACGAGGCACCATGAGAGCCAGTACTGCT
>DGDX01000055.1:7733-12453 GCA_002385665.1 Firmicutes bacterium UBA3941 | reverse complement strand
CCGCGTATGCGGGAAAGACTGAGCGGTATCTGGGAAAAGGTACCTGAGGACAGGATCACCCCCGCGTATGCGGGGAGCAGAGCGAAGGTATAGCACAAAAGCAAGGGGATACAGGATCACCCCCGCGTATGCGGGGAGCAGAAAAACCATAAAATGGGAATAGAAAATCAAACAGGATCACCCCCGCGTATGCGGGGAGCAGGAACAGATGATTAGCCTAACTACTTCATGGTTGGGATCACCCCCGCGTATGCGGGGAGCAGCTTTTGCTCTGGGGGATCAGAGCGGTAATGATGGGATCACCCCCGCGTATGCGGGGAGCAGTTCAAAAGGCTAATGGATTAGTGGTGGATGGTAGGATCACCCCCGCGTATGCGGGGAGCAGAACTTCATGTCCAGAATCTAAGCTTCTAAGAAAGGATCACCCCCGCGTATGCGGGGAGCAGTTCATGAACGAACCTATCGAACGTGAGGGTTTAGGATCACCCCCGCGTATGCGGGGAGCAGAACTGAATAGCAAGGAGGTTAGTCATGAGCATAGGATCACCCCCGCGTATGCGGGGAGCAGTTATATAGTGGTACTCCAGGTTCGGGCAAGTCAGGATCACCCCCGCGTATGCGGGGAGCAGTTGTGAACATTGCCGCGATGCCTACTATGTTTAGGATCACCCCCGCGTATGCGGGGAGCAGTTTTATAAGCCCGTGCATATGCCAAGCCCCATCGGATCACCCCCGCGTATGCGGGGAGCAGACTAAACAAATATTGAAATCATGGGCTTTTATTTAGCGACCTTTCTGAATTTCAATGAGTTTCTCGTATACCATATGGATGGAGATACAATCGGCCAGGCTTCGATGTTTAGTATCTGTTTCGATGTTAAAGTACTCTACCAGGGTCTGCAGTTTGAAATCTCTTACATCATCTAGCAGACGACGTGCAAGTGATAATGTATCTATACTTCGGTTAGATAGCAGTGGCAGGTTAAGGTTCTGGCATGCCAATCGTAAGAAACCATAGTCAAAGTTTACATTGTGCGAGACAATTGGCAGGTCTTCAACAAAGGTTAGGAATTCCGGGATAACTTCCGATAAAACCCTTCCTTCTACATCAAGCATTTCATTTGAAATCCCGGTTAAGGATTGTATGGATGCAGGGAGTTTTTTGTTAGGTTTAATTAGGGCACTATAACTTGCTTCAATCTGCTTATCTTTGACTAATATCGCACCTATCTCTATAATTTCGTCTTCAGTAAATGAAAGCCCTGTAGTTTCCAAATCGACTACTACATAAGAATCAAATGATGCACTGCTTTTTCTTTTTCTCCTTGATATTTGCTTTCCCTTTCGTGCCCTGGCTGCCTTACTGAATCCAAGTCTTTTCTCACTCAGTTTTTGAATACGGGCAGGGCTGGGCCTTAACATAAGCTTTAAGCCATCGAAATCAATTGGTTCCCAACTGGTATTATGGACCCGAAAATCCATTCCTTGTTCGTTGTTGGTGTTAAACACCATTGTAGCTCTACCTGATTTTACATTTCCCTGCACCCTTGCCCATAGCTCGTCACGTACCCTGGCACTTACCTGTCCGACATAAACACCTGTATTAACTTCCTGAAGCCACTTTGTTAAATCACCACGAAGAGCCGGAGGACAATTGTTAAGAATAATTACAATCATGGATTATCTCCCAAGATTGTACCATAGCCATCTTCAAGGACATTAACATCATAATCTTCATAGTCCTTTCCGTAGGATACTCCATGGGGAACTCTGCCCTCCCTATTATCCCAAAGGTAGAGGACATTTGTTTCTAATTCTTCTTCCATTTCGGAATCAGTAAGTAGTAATCGGCGAATATCCTTTACAGCTTGCTCCAAAATTCGTCCATTGGAGATGGCATCTCTGACCCTTCTTCTGGTTGCCGACCCGATATCATCCGGCTCTTCTGATGTTATTTGGAATGCAATAGGTATGGTGATTTGAGCTTTATAAAGGTCAGCAATATCGTAAACAAAGGACAGTTCGTGTCCTGAATGGATAAAACCCAGACCAGGTGAACACCCAAGGGCAATAATGACACTGTGCACTATGCCATACAGACAGGCATGGGCTGCAGAAAGGGCCATATTTACAGCATCACTGCTGCCAAAATCCTTTGGATCGTATACTCTGCCATTCCAAGGAACACCGGTTTCCCTAGATAAGTTTCGATAAACAGATCGTATTCTGGCTCCCTCTCTTCCACGAAGCTGCTGCATGGTCAAAGTTGAGACATCCTCATTAGGGAAGCGCAACTGGTACATTTTCCGTGCTACTTCAATCCGGGTACGCACATTGGAAACCAATTCAGCCTGTCTGGTCAAAAGACGCGATGAATGGGTTAGGGGATAGCCATGGGCATAGTAGCGTACTCCATGTTCACCAACCCAGATTGAGGTTATTCCGGAGCTTCCAATGAGTTCCATGGCCCGATGTGAAATATTGGTACCCGGGCCCATCATCAGAACAGCAAGAGAAGCGGCAGGAACATGAACCGTACCCCGGGCATCTGTGACGGTAACCGCACCATCCTGGCGGCTTATCAAACATCTCTCCACATATAGGAAGGACATCCTATCCTTGATCTGGGGAAGGGCTTGCAGCTCAGGTTTCTTCATTCCTGGAATTTTATCCACTGCCACCACCTCTCAGATGAGCAGGAGGTGCAATGGTCAATAGGCCGCACCCATATGCCTTTGCCCTTCCAATACCGAATTTTAAGGCATCAATAAATGGTTGGACATCAGAAATCGTCAATATACCTTCAAATGTAGCAGTGCGCAGTGTAACCCTATGGCTCCCACTTCCTTTTTTATTAAACCTCAACCACTGGGTATGCACCACGTCGAATAAATCTTCATCCAGTAAGAAGCCGTGGGATTTGGCCCTCGTCAAAAGCCACTGCTTTTGCTGATCTTGGGTTACATGGGCAAAGACCTTTCCTCGTTCTGTCCTTGAATCCTTATCTTGGAAACTGCTGCGTACAGGATTTGCGCATAGCCGGAATTGCCAAACCTGTCCCGGCTTTAGACGTTCTAATAGTATATCGTAATTTTTAATCTCCCAGTTATCTTTGGAATCAGGGAATCCAAATTTCTTTGTTATATGAGAAAAATCCGCGTTATCATTTGGACTTAAAATCAATAGATAGCAAGCATTATTTAACCAGTCAATCCTCCATAGATTGCGCTGTCTGCCTCCTTGGAAACTACTATCTACAGCGCTGTGCATCAGTTGTGGTGATGCCAGCGCCTCCATCGTTTCTCTTCGTCTTGGATTGAGTTTAATCCGAGATAAAAACATTGCTATTCCCCTCCCAATAACAGCATAGGATCATGGTCTGTGTTGTCTCTGGAAGCATAAAATCTGCTTTCACTATTTAGGATTGTAACGGAATGGGAAGCGGAAACATATCGAAAACCATATTGCCTATGGGCTTGATCAAAGGAGATCGGAGTATCCCTCTGTAAGAACCCACCAGGTGTGTCATAATCCGCATCCGTTATTATCTGCAAGTGAATGTTTGGATCCTCATTTCTTCTCTGCCATGTACTGACCAGCCATGGCTCTTCCTTTAATGCTTGCAGTAGATTCTTTCCGTGGCGAATCCCCAAAGAGAGTTGTCCTTCCGGAGGGCACGACCGTCTCCCAAGATACAATGGAAATCCGGGGTTTTCTAAGGCACATTCAATATCCTTTAGTAGGGAATCTTTACCTTCAAGACCTACCAGAAATACTGCATCTGCCAAGTAGTAACGTTCGGTAACATACGAATCTTTTTTACTTTTTGCAGTATGGAAATCTTTCAACAGCTTACCTTCCTTATCAATCCGGACACCAAACCGTAAGGCATTCAGATCTTCAATTTGATCATTGCGCCGTCTTCCCAGGGCAGCTGCTACCAAGCCTATAACTCCACTTTTTGTCGGGATACGCTCCGTTCCCCGTCTTTCAAATTTATCAATACCCCAGGATTGTATAGGTGCTGCTAAACGAAGCAGTAATGTGCTCATTTTTCATCCCCACCGATATCAAAGCGATTTTCTATCTCTTTTGTCAAAATATCCAATAGGTTTTCAAAGGGTTGTTTATCGCCCAGTTCAGAAAGCAAATCTCCCGTAACCAAAGCTAGATCCGGCTCCTTTAGCCAGTCCCCATATACCTTTTTTGTATGATCCACAAGTGCCTTGGCCGAAGCAGAAACAAAGCCATCTTCATTATTCCTGCCCGCATTGACAGGTTTTTCAAAGGCGCCGACAAGGTTGATGGGTTGATCGGTTCTGAGGGTAACTAAAAGTGCATCGGGTAAGGTACGGTTGGCAAAGGTATTTTGCTTTCCCGTGGGCATGGAGCATACAAATGCTCGTATAAATCCCTGAACCGCCTTAGCTGTATCCTCTTTTAGTTCTTTATATAATTGATGTACGGCAACGGTTGCATAGCGATATAGGGTGGAGGAGTTGAATTCAACAGTACCAATATGGCCGGCACCAGCGCTGTCCTCCGGGGAAAGATCGTCTACAGCGGTAAAGTAATCATATTCGTTGCTGACTCTGTGCGTTGATATACTATGAGCAACCTGGGCACAGGCATCTGTATTCAAAGACGGATCATCCGCCACCATACGACCAAACAGTGCTATATCCACCCCGGGAGATTGCCTCAATGCAGCCTGGATTTT
>DGDX01000055.1:2287-7457 GCA_002385665.1 Firmicutes bacterium UBA3941 | reverse complement strand
GCCAGAGCATTGGCCTGGGAGTAACTCATAAAGAAAAGTGCATCCGTACCCTTTTCAGCGGATTTAATATTAAGCCCTGCATTTTTTAGTATTTGGATAGCCATTTCTTCGGAGTTGGGGGGTCCGCCTTGCTGGGAAATAGCATCCGATACCATCTTTACAATGAGCTTGGTGCGGACGCCCAGATTTTGAGTGGGAAAGATATCCTTGAACATGTCTCGCATTGCTTTTTTCCAGCTTTGAGACGATACCCTTGCCCGGACTGCACCACCGTATATGGCAGTTTTAGGGCTTCCCGTATCATCCCGGTTGACGCAGCTGGGAGGAACCGTCTGCAGAACGTGTACATCCACATATACCCTGTCATTGGTTAACATAAATATTACCTTCCTTTCTTGTTATTTTCTCTAATTTCATTCATTCTTTTTTATGAAGCTATAGTATTCTCGGCCCCATTTGAGCCTTATGGTATCCCTTAGCTCAGGATTTTGAAATCTAAATAGATCCTCGGCCAGTCCAGGATAATCCAGTGGGATATCTTCAGCCTTCATAAGCTGTATTAATCCCCGCAGGTGATGGGAGATCTCCTCCATACTATCAGCTGTTGCCACCTTATCGAACCTTCTCTTAATACGGTTTTCATCATCATCGTCCCTGACCAGCTTTCGCAGAGCTGTTCCAAGGGGATATCCATCTCTGCTCATACACTGACTTTTAATGTCCTTACCCTGTTGATGAAGGGCAAACAATGTCAGTGCCGTATGTACAGCCCACTCAGCATCCGAAGGGTTGTCCCATCTACCAACCAACACCTCCGGTATATCCCTCAAGGTGATATCCCAGATCTCCGGACGGCTACCTGGTTTACTTCCAACACCCCGGCGCAGCCTTGCCAAGGTCGATCTAACCATGGATAGATTTTGACTTTCCACCATCTGCATGATTTTATATCTCACAAAGATATTTACCTGTACTGCCAACGACCTGTCTGCATTAATCAATTCTATTCACCCCTTTCTAAAAGAGCTTCCCGACTTGATGTCCGATACAGAAAACGATTGTACGCTTCCGGCGCATTGTAGCGATATTCCCTATTGTTTCTTTCGTCCACTTTGATACGCCCAACAAAGGCTTGTGGGCTTGCTTGGTTTATCAACTCCCTTCCCAGACTTCTTATAACTTGCTTTTCCTGCTCCCACCACCTGGCGCAGGATTCATTAATGCTGTCCCGTTTAGGATCAATTCCCTCCAGCCACCGTCTAAAGGGCATATCCAATCTAAAGTAGCCTTGTTCCATTGCCATATTTTTTTGTGCATTTCCATCACTATCGCCGGATGCCCTGGCCAGGTTTTGAGCCAGCAGACCTACTTGAAATACCAACCTATCCGCAGTAGAGATTTCATCTACTATGCGCATAGTCCAATCCTCTCCCAGATCTGTTAGCAAATCCAGATTAAAGGAAAGGGAATCGCTGAACACATCGTCTATAAAGAAGTCCTTATCCCCATACTTAACGGAAGCAGTCTGAAAGTTTATGTGAGTGTGAGGTATTAAGCCTTCTGTTCTTAACCTGGCGATCCAGTTTACGATTCCAGGCCGTCTGATGGTTTCGCTTTGGCCTGCTAGTACGGAAAAATCTCTCCAAAGCTGACGGGATGGATTATGACGTCTTGGATGATATTCTGGGGTATCAGAGCTTCTCCGGGCTGCATTTCTCCATATAGTCATATGCTCTATAAAGGCATTTTCCCTATCGAAGAAATCCCCGCCTAACAATAAATAGCCTGTAACGTAGTTTTCATGGCGTTTGAGAAACAGGCGGCGTGATTGCAGTGTATAAAGCTGTGGAAGGTTATCAGGGACAGATATTTTAGTCCGCTCGTCCGATTTAACTTCTTCTACCTCCCATACCGGTAGGGGTTCTCCCCAAAGCTCATATTCCCCATCTTTTATTAGAACGAGATTGAGCAGAAGTGTTTCAAAGAGATTATTTCCAACTCCTGTAATAAGACCCAGCCTTCCCAACCATCCAACTCCCGGACTTGGTAAACCTTTACCTTTGGGTTTGGCAGAGGTATCATCAAAGGCATTAATATACAAAAGCCAACGGGCAGCTTCCGCAAAGCCTAGCATTTCCTTATTTTTCCCGGTGCGCTGGGGAAACAGGCGGATCTTGTTGCTACTTTCCGAGAGTTCACCATTTAGCTTTCCGGCGGTATATTCAGTGGCCTTATCCAGGCCTGCCACCTGGTAGAATGGGAACTGAGGATGAAAGAGGTAGAAGCGGTCCTCATAGTGGGTAAGATAATCCTCAATTATATCCATAGGGAAGGAGCCCCTATCCCATAGTTCCTTCCACCGTTTCAGTGCATCAGCCGGTTCAGCAAAGGGGGCCCACTCCCCTTCAAGGTCATATCTTTCGAAAACGCTGTGCAAAACGGCGAGAAGGAGCCTGAGCATAGCTATATCCTGGGTTGGTAGTTCCCCTGCAAGACGCAGTAGCTCCGGGGCATAACGAAAGACATCGAGAAGAGACACCTCTATGGTTTCCCCATCCATTTTCATTACTCTGATCCATGGCTCGTACAACAGGCAAAATTCTTTTTCCATTATTCATTAAGCCTCCTTTTCATATATTAATCCCAGGGTCCGATGGTAATGTAAACGGTAGTCACATAGACTTGCGGTATAGCTTTCATCAAGGACTAAAAACAATTCCCCTTTAAGCCATGTGGATTCCTGCCAGGATGAAAAGTATCTGCTGTTAAAATCTTCTAATTGGGCTATGGTCTTGTCGATCATCCATGGGGTACAGAGGACTCGGGGCAGGTTTATTCTTTGGCGTGCAAGAGCCTTTGCTAGTTGATTATTGGGGACTTCTCCCACTGGTATTTCCTGTCCACCCTCCTGCCAGGGCAAAAAGTACATTCTTCCATCACGCCTCCTTTGGATCAGGAGTACTTCTATAGACTCGTAGGTATCCCGTACAGCTGCTTCGCCCCGCTGATCCCTAATATCCGTATCCAGCCAGCCCAATAGGTTATAAGAAGGGCCTGACCAGGGTTTCGTAATTTGGAAGGTGTTTGCCCGTTCTTTCTTATCCTCAATTTCCATCTCATGCTTTGCTTTTGCTTCCGAATATCCCTGAGGTTCCGGAGCTAGCTTTAATCTATCATCGTACACATCCTGTACAAGCTGTGGGATATCGGTAGGTAGCTCTATGACCTTTGGCAACATGGCCTTTGTACGCATGAGAAGGTACTGTCCATAGATGGCTACCGCTCCATCGTCAAAATCATTATCCCTGATTCCCATAATCAGACATAAGGGAGATTCCAATTTTTCAGGTCTTGGCCGCCTATGCCTGTGGAGCCGGCCGATTCGCTGCAGTAAAAGGTCCATGGGACATATATCCGTAATTAGAAGGTCAAAGTCAATGTCTAAAGATTGTTCCAGAACCTGAGTACCGATAACAATGCGTTCATGGGGCCGTTTGGTGCCTTGTCTGGGTTTGCCAAGCTCTTTGCGCAATTGGTCTTCCTTTTTAGTGCGGTCCGTGGCAAGAAACTGGGAATGCAATAGCCTTACAGTATCGCTTCCAAAGACTTGGATTAATACCTGGGCCAACTCCTGTGCCCTCTTTACGGTGTTTACTATGATGCCGGCACAACCGCCTTCGGAAAGCAGGTCCTCCAATCTACTGACTAAATCTTCCTCTGATAGAAAGCCAATATTAATCTTTCTCAGTGAATCCAATTCAACAGGAGCGGTTTTCTGTATTATTCTGTTGCCATCCGTACAGGTGATAAGGGGATAATCACGGTTTTCTACCCAGCCTTCGATCTTGGGATTTGGGATGGATTTGGATCTGCCCAGGGGATCCCTGATTGTCTGTCTCTCACTATCCCTATTTAAATAGGCATCGATTACCATTTGCCGTGTTTGCGCCGGAAGTGTGGCGGAAAGTACGATTACCGGTACTTTGTAGGCACCCAACCAATTCAATGCCCTCTTTAGATATTGTCCCATATAAGCGTCGTAGGCATGGCATTCGTCTATTATCACAACTTTACCTGCAAGGCCCAGGTGGCGCAGCATTACGTGTTTCTGTTTCAAGGCTGCCAGCAGCAACTGATCGATGGTTCCAACAACAAAGTCCGCTAAGAGGGCTCTCTTTTGTCCTTCGAACCATTCGTGAACAAAGGCGGCTCCGATATCATCAGACTCAATATTTGTACTGCCTTCCAGATACTTTAACGATTGGAACTCGTCATTGAATTGGGCCTTGCCATGGGCTAATTCTATAGTGTGTTGATCTTCGGTCTCCAACATGTCTATCCAATCGATTACACGGGGCAGGACCCCATCGGAGGTAGCCTGGGTAGGGAGGGCGAAAAACACACCTGACCGTCCGGTTTTATCTGCGAAGATTTCAGCACATGCAAGTGCCGCTTCCGTCTTTCCCGATCCCATAGGGGCCTCCAGAACCAAAATGCCCGGAGAGACAACATCCCTGGCTACTTCTTCGACTGCGGTTTGCATATTGTTTGGTGTATTAAAACCAAACCGTTGCTTATACAGTGGTGTAAACATCCATATGTTGCCGGGCTCCCAGGGGTAGGGTAGAGACAGCTCTTCCCAAGCATCTCCAATGCGGGACTTATAATCCAGGGCTTCCGGCTGATCCTCAAGGCGTATATAGGGAAAATATCTTTCATTGCTGGCTATCCAATCCGTCATAATCAAAAGACCTGTAAGCAAGACCTGGGATTTTAGGTCCAGATTGGGGATGTCCTTGATATCACTAATATCCGATAGTGCCAGAGCATAGTGTATAAGTTCTGATTGGACAGCAGTCCATGGCTGCTTCCCCATATCCTCCAGATGGTAGTTAAAGGGGTTTATGTTCATGCCATATTTATACAGAGACGGTAACTCAGGGGGCTTTCCATGGTGGGATCCTAGAATAGCCGGTGCATTTCCCGGACATCCGGCATCCATCAATAGGACCTGGGTTGCCAGGGCGTGGGGTGTCCTATTGGCATTTGTGAATTCATTGAGAGGGCGCATGGGCAGACCTGACATGACGATGTTTTCTTCTATTCTCTCATCCAGTTCACGACTGAGCGGAAAGGTCTTTTTTGCTTGGAATACCGGTGTGGCCTTTCC
>DGDX01000055.1:349-2045 GCA_002385665.1 Firmicutes bacterium UBA3941 | reverse complement strand
CCCATAATCCCAGTGGAGATTGTATCCCGTACCCCATTGGGAAGCCAATGATTCCATAATCTACGAGCAACCATAGCTGAGTCAGCCATATGAGCTATCAATGGAAGCCATAAAAGATTCCCATTTTTACTGGACTTTTTTGCCCAAACGCTCTCCGCTGCTCGGGATAATTTTATCAAGCAGCACCACTCCCTTCATCTATAAAACATAAGAGCATTGGTTAAGAAACCTATTCAACGGCATATGGTGGAATAGACTATAAACAAGGAATAACTATAAATGTAATTTGTTATGCAGCGATTTTGAAAAATAGTATGAATTACCGCTTTTTCCCTATCTGAATCCATTAGCAGTAGATGTCTTGGTTAATACATTGATGTGTTAATAAAATGTTAATTAATGTCATTGTATATTAGGATATGGAAAGCAAACGGTATATAAAAAGAATATTCTACAAACTTTTCCAAATCCCTTCTATATTGTAGTAAATATTCCATAAGGATGGGAAGAGTATCTATCCCTTTTCTTGTCACACAACTATATATATGAGATAATGTCGACATATACATAGCACTGCATAAATGGCAGGGGGGATTGCATTATGTTTGAAATAGAAAAGATATCAGGGGAAGACAAAACAGAATTTTATAAGGAGTTAAACACCTATTTAGAAGGATTACTGGAAGGGGAGACGGATTGGTTGGCGGGTATGTCCAACGCTTCCTCCTTATTGTATCTGACCATGGATAATATAAATTGGGCAGGGTTTTATCTCTATAGGGATGGGGAACTGGTGCTTGGCCCCTTCCAGGGAAAGCCGGCATGCGTCCGTATACAAATGGGAAAAGGGGTATGTGGTACTGCCGCAAAGACCAGGGAGATACAGATAGTAGAAGATGTACATAAATTCCCGGGACATATTGCATGCGATACCGCCTCCCAATCGGAGATAGTCCTGCCTATAACAGCGGAGGACAAGCTCATAGGGGTTCTTGATATAGACAGTCCCATCAAGGGGCGGTTTGATGAGGACGATGCCAAGGGTCTACAGGATTTTATAGGGATTCTTAATGAGCGTTTGATATGGCCGGATAACAGCATGAGCATATCCGAATACCAGGTTAAGGCCATGCGGACAAAAAATCGGTTCACATCTGTAGAAGGTCAGATTTTAAATGCCAGCCTGGGACTGGCAGGCGAGGTAGGCGAATGTGTGGATCACATAAAAAAGGGAATTTTCCACGGTCATAAGCTTAATAAGGATTATGTAAAAAAGGAGCTGGGGGATATTGCCTGGTATATAGCCCTTATGTGTGATGCATTAGACCTTAGTATGGATGATGTGTACAGGGAGAATATCCTAAAATTAGAAAAAAGATACCCAAATGGTTTTGACAAGGGACAGAGCATAAACAGAGCAGAATAGACAGTCTGATATGGAGCATATTAGGGAGATTACAAAACTGGGTTTTCCGGTGGCACTCCAAAGCGGTCTATTTACCGTTTTTTCGATGATAATAGCCCGTATTGTAGCAAGATGGGGCCCTATACCCATCGCAGTTGATAAGGTGGGCTCACAAATAGAGGCAATATCCTGGATGACCAGCGGAGGCTTCCAAACCGCTATGAGTGCTTTTGTAGGGCAAAACTACGGGGCAAAAAAATGGAATAGGATCAATAGGGGATATACCGTTGG
>DGDX01000055.1:0-182 GCA_002385665.1 Firmicutes bacterium UBA3941 | reverse complement strand
GCAGACCCTTATTCTCGATCTTTATAAAGGAAGAAAGTACAATAGTATCCGGGATAATCTATCTTAAGATAATAGGACTTTCTCAGCTGCCTAAGTGTATAGAGGCAACAACGGCGGGTGCATTTAATGGTCTTGGGAAAACCGTTCCCCCTTCGGTAGTGGGTATAACCCTAAATGCACTG
>DGDX01000044.1 GCA_002385665.1 Firmicutes bacterium UBA3941 | reverse complement strand
GCTTTCATCGAATTTCCGAGAGAACTTCCGGGCCTGCTATGTGCACTTGTCATCGGCAGCCTGTCATTTCTTGGCGATATAAAGACGGTTGTTCTTACACAGATTCTGGCCTGTGTCGGCCTGATGGCATTGGGACTCTTCACACCTTCCTTTGGAATTATGCTTATTTTCCTATTCACCAATTCCCTTGGAATGCACTTGTTTATGCCACTATCAGATTCTATAGGTATGAGTCTTGCAGAACCCGACAAAGTAGGGCATCGCATGGGACAATACGGCAGTATAAGAACTCTTGTGGGCTTTGCAGCAGGAATTGTGGTCTTTTTGGGGTTCAGGACTGGATTTTTTTCCTTTGCTTCAGAAATTAAGTGGATATTTGTTGTGGGGGCCTGCATCTTTGCGGTGGCTATTATTGTATCTGTTCTCCTTGTGAAATATACCAAGGGGATGTCAATATCCACGGGGAATAAGAAATTCCGCCTGGTGTTTAGATACCGTTATCGCTACTACTACATTTTGACTATTCTGCACGGTGTACAGAAGCAGATAGCCTATGTATTTGGTTCTTGGGTTATTGTTGATCTTCTACTGAAGGGTGCAGATATCATGTCCCTTCTTACAATTATTAGCAGCTTCATAGGTATCTTCTTTCTGCGGCTTGTTGGTAAGACGATAGATAAGCTAGGGGTCAGATTTATGCTTTTTACTGAAGCCCTCCTCTTTATATTCGTCTATACCATATATGGTTTTGTAGTCTGGTATATATCCGAAAACGCAATAGCTGGCTCCGGATGGTCAGTTATACTCGTGTATGTACTGTTCATAATGGACCGACTGTCTATGCAGTTGGGCATAGTAAAATCCATCTATCTGCGTTCAATTGCATATGATCAATCGGAGATAACCTCTGTTCTCTCAACAGGCACTAGCTTGGACCACATTGTAGCAATCCTTGCAGCCCAGTTGAGCGGTTTTATCTGGACACAGTTTGGGCCCCAATACGTTTTCTTTATGGCAGCAATATTATCTCTTGGAAACCTATTTGTGGCCTGGCAGGCAAAACCCGTTGTAGAAGAGCGTATTCAGGAAAGCGTACTATAAAAGGTTAAGATGGGGCTGTTGCTAGACCAGATTATCTGGTTTGGCAACAGCCCCTTTTTGTTGGCAAAAATCCAGTCCCATGTATGAAAATTAAATTTTTAAGTAAGGAATGTAAGGATGACGTGTAGTCTGGTACGTTTTTGGGTATCTGGGATTTATACCTTGATTCGTGACTGGAAGGAGGTGAAGAAAGGTGAAAGAATTTCAGAAGTATCTGGATAGTATAGACAACCCAACTCATAGGCAGAGAATGGAACAACTGCTCATGCACGTCTCAGAAAAGTATCCAAAACTCAAGAGGGAGATCAGATGGGGCCAGCCCATGTTCAGCGATCATGGAACATTTATAATTGCCTTTAGCACCTACAAACAGCATATAGCCGTGGCCCCCGAAGCTGTTGTATTGAACCGCTTTGATGAAGACATCAAAAAGGCGGGATACCGGAGGACAAAGGAAACATTTAGCATCAAATGGACAGATGAAATTGACTTTGATTTGATTGATAGAATGGTAGAGTATAACATCGAGGACAAGAAGGATATGACCAAGTTTTGGCGTTAGTTGCACCATATAATATGCTTTGTAGGCAGAGACAATCCAATTTTTTAATAGGGTTATGTACTATAAACGGTAATTTGGCCAAGTAAAAAGAGTGTATACTTGTCACCTTCCTTAACTGCGGTAACAGGCCAAAATTTGATTGACATTTATAAATGCACTTAATAGAATATGTAATAAATGGGAAAGCATATAAAATATTGGTGTATAGACAGCTTGCTTGTACTCTTAACTGTTAAGTATCGGGGGGTCATTTGCAGGTGATGAAATCAGATGATTTTTATAGGACCTTTGAAAGAGATTTTGCATCATGGGCGGGCGCAACAGATGACATAAGGGCTGCATTTATTGTGGGTTCCAGGTCCCGTGATGATCACCCTGCAGATGAATGGTCCGATCTGGACATTATTTTATATGCCGATAATAGTGATTTCTATTTGCACAATATCGATTGGCTGAAAAGCCTGGGCAAAATATGGGTAACCTTTATCTATGAGACTTCGGGCGGTGAACCTGAACGCCTAACTCTCTTTGAAGGTGGATATCAAGTTGATATTGTATTTCTGACCAGTGATAGGTTACATCAATTGGTGAAGGATGGGATAACCCCGGATAACTTTCGTAGGGGGGCAAGAGTACTGGTTGATAAGGATAATGTAAGCGGTTATATAGTACCATCAGAATTTAAACTCGTACCAACTTCGCCTATAGATGAGAGTACTTTTGTTCAAGTAGTTAATATGTTTTTCTTTACCTCTTTTTATATAGCCAAACAGATTATTCGAGGCGAGTTATGGACAGCCAAAACAAGAGAAAATGATCTTAGAGTTCTACTCCTTCAAATGATGGAATGGCATGCAAAGGCATTGCATGGTAATGAATATGATGTTTGGCATGGAGGAAGATTTCTCCATGAATGGGTTGATCAAAGGACATTAAAGGAACTAAAAAACATTTTTACTCAGTATGAAGAGACAGACAGTTTAAGGGGATTGTTGGCATCCATTAATCTATTTCGTAGGATTGCTGTTGAAACAGCTAACAAGCTTCGGATCCAATACCCAAAAGACACCGATTATCACATTACCAATTGGATTGGTGAAAAATTAAGTCAATAAAACTCCTACCTTCCCTTTATCCCTAATTCCTCAAAACCATAATTGTTTTATACTGTCTTACCAAGATCTTGATCCTGCCTATAAAGTTATTAATGTATATGAAACTTCTTATGTTTTTCTGTGTACTTATTATTATATGCCGGTTAGGGATTGCCTGGCTGGAGGCTGAAAAGGCAAGTACATAATATTTACTACTATAATGGGGCCAGATATTCTAAAAAGAATAGGTGTGATGATATTGAATGCGGTCATTGAAGTACAAGGATTGAAAAAATCCTATGGTAGCGTTTTTGCGGTTAAGGGACTCGACTTTTATGTGGAAAAAGGAAAGTTGTTTGCATTTTTAGGACCAAATGGGGCCGGCAAATCCACCACCATCAATATGATTACAACATTGCTTCCTATGGATGAAGGCCTCATCAAGGTTGATGGTTTAAGCGTCGGTGTTGATGACGTTTTGATCCGAAACCGTATCGGCATCGTCTTCCAAGACCATTTTTTGGATGCGCTTTTGACGGTAAAGGAGAACCTGATGACCAGGGCAAGTTTCTATGGTGGCACAAGGGCAGAAATTAAAGAACGTGTGGAGAAGGCAATGGATGTCGTCAAAATCACTGACCTTGCAAATCGCCCATATGGGAAACTTTCCGGAGGCCAACGACGCCGTGCCGATATCGCCCGGGCACTGATCCATCAGCCCGATATCTTGTTTTTGGATGAACCAACAACTGGTTTGGATCCCCAAACACGTAAGAGCGTCTGGGAAACCATCCAGCACTTGCA
>DGDX01000089.1 GCA_002385665.1 Firmicutes bacterium UBA3941 | reverse complement strand
TTCCTTTTACGATAACTATAAGGGTGTTATCGCCTATATAAGAATTAAAGAAGGTAAACTTAAAGTTGGGGACAAGATTAAGATGATGGCCACGGGTAAAGAATTTGAAGTAACGGATGTAGGAGTATTTAAGCCATTCCTTACTTCGGTCCCGGAGCTTAGAGCGGGGGAGGTAGGATATGTAGCAGCCAGCATAAAGAATGTCAGAGATACCAGGGTGGGAGATACTATAACCCATGCGGACAATCCAGCTGAGGAGCCATTACCGGGATACAGGAAGGTAAATCCTATGGTATATTGTGGTGTTTATCCTGCCGATGGGGCCAGGTATGAGGAATTGCGGGAAGCCCTCCATAAACTCCAAATAAACGATGCTTCATTATCCTTTGAGCCTGAAACCTCAGTGGCTTTGGGCTTTGGTTTTCGTTGTGGATTCCTAGGGCTCCTTCATATGGATATTGTACAAGAACGGCTGGAAAGGGAATATGATCTTGATCTCGTTACCACAGCACCTAGCGTTATATATAAAGTGGTAATGCACGATGGTACTAAGCTGGATATTTCAAATCCTACCAACCTACCGGACCCTGCTGAAATCGACTATATGGAGGAACCCATAGTAAATGCCCAGATAATGGCACCAACTGAATATGTGGGTGCGATTATGGAGCTTTGTCAGGAAAGACGGGGTACGTACAAAGGTATGGAATATATGGAGGAAACCCGGGTGCTTATTACCTATGAGCTTCCTCTAAACGAAATCATCTATGATTTCTTCGATGCTTTAAAGTCCAGGACCAGGGGTTACGCCTCTTTTGATTATGAACTGATTGGGTATCAACAATCAGATCTTGTTAAGTTAGACATTCTCTTGAATGGTGAAGTTGTAGACGCCTTATCCCTAATAGTTCACAAAGATAAGGCCTATACAAGGGGTAGAGGAATAGCAGAGAAACTAAAAGAGCTTATACCCAGACAGATGTTTGAGATACCAATCCAAGCGGCTATAGGCAATAAGATCATTGCCCGGGAAACCATAAAAGCGTTGAGAAAGGACGTATTAGCCAAATGCTATGGTGGAGATATTTCCCGAAAGAGAAAGCTCTTGGAAAAACAAAAGGAAGGTAAAAAGCGAATGCGCCAGGTGGGATCGGTAGAGGTACCACAGGAGGCATTTATGTCAGTTCTGAAGTTCGATTAGGCATGGGGGAATAATACATGAGAGAGGGTACCATAGGTTTATATGTCCATTTTCCTTTTTGCTTAAGAAAATGCTTGTATTGTGACTTTCCATCCTATGCCCAAAAGGATCATTTGATGGATGAATACCTAAAGGCCATTAAGGTTGAAGTAGATCATGCAAAGGCCAAGATAAACAGTAGAAGGATAAAGACTGTATTTTTGGGTGGGGGAACTCCCACCCTTTACCATGAAGGGGAGCTTGCGCAGCTACTGGATTACATAAAGCATAGCTGCCTAATTTCCGATGATGCAGAGATTACAATAGAGGCAAATCCAGAAACCCTGAATCCTCGAAAACTCAAGGTTCTAATGGAAGCTGGAATAAACAGGCTTAGCATTGGAATGCAGGCTGGCCAGGATAGACATCTTAGGGCTCTGGGTAGAATCCACAATATAGCGGATGTAGAACGGGGAGTGGATTGGGCCAGGAAAGCGGGTTTTGAAAACATCAATCTTGACCTAATGTTTGGCTTGCCCAACCAAAGCGTGGATGAGTGGTTGGAATCTCTGGGTTGCGCTGTGAAAATGGGGGTAGAACATATTTCAGCCTACGCCCTAATCATTGAGGAGGGTACACCATTATATGAACTGGTGGAGAAGGGAAGACTTCGAATCCCCCCTGAGGATGTGGAGAGGGACATGTATCACAGGGGCGTTCAATTTTTAAAATCTCAAGGTTATATTCATTATGAAATATCTAATTTCGCGATACCTGGTAAGGAATGCAGGCACAACCTATTATACTGGCAGAATAAAGAGTATATTGGTTTAGGGAGCGGAGCTCATTCTTATTTGCAGGGACATAGATGGTCAAATTATGCAGATATATGTAAATATATAGACAGGATTTATGAGTATGGCAATGGGATAGAACAATGTGAGGAGATATCCCTTTCAAACCAACGATTTGAAACCATTATGATGGGATTACGTTTGAATAGTGGAGTTTCAAAGAAAATATTTAGAGAACGTTTTGGTCATGGCTTAGAATATTATTATGGGGATGTATTAGAAAACTTAAAGGCAATGGGAATGCTAATCGAGACTGAGACAAGTATTTATCTGACTGCTAAGGGTATGGATTTGCAAAATAGTGTTCTACTTCATTTTATGGAATAATATTGATAAAACCTATTGACAAAGTCTTAATGAAGTGATAATTTAAGATAAGAATTAGCACTCATTAAGGGAGAGTGCTAACAGATGGGGGTGATATCTGTGGATTTAGGTGAAAGGAAATTACAAATATTACAGGCCATTATTGAGGATTATATTACAACTGGGGAACCGGTGGGCTCTAGGACAATTGCTAAAAAGTACGGGATAGGTATTAGCCCAGCCACCATTAGAAATGAAATGTCTGATTTGGAAGAGATGGGCTACTTAGAACAGCCTCATACCTCTGCTGGTCGAATTCCGTCAGACAAGGGATATAGGTTATACGTAGATCGTCTGTTAAAAGCCGAGAGATTGAGTATCAGCGAAGCGAATTATATCAAGGATATATACGATAATAAGACAAGGCATATTGAGCAAATCATTTTCCAAACATCGAAAATTCTATCGGATATTACTAACTATACCGCTGTTGTACTGGGTCCTAAATTGAGCAGGGTTTTAGTTAAACATATACAATTGGTGCCTATAGACAACCATTTTGCTTTGTTAATGGTAGTAACCAATACAGGGATTGTCAGAGATGCAATGATTACTATACCCCCAGGTGTTGGCGTAGAATATCTAACCAGGATATCAAATCTATTAAATCATCTATATAGAGATAAAAGTCTTGGGGAGATCAGCCTAGTTCCACTTATAGAGGTACGGGATGAGATGATCCAGAATAGGGAGTTTTTTAATTCTCTGGTGGATGCCCTTACTGAGAGTATTGATATAGGGGAAGTAAGTGAAGTGTATCTAGGTGGAACAACAAACATTTTTAATTATCCAGAGTACCATGATATTATTAAAGCTAAAGAATTTTTAGACCTAATGGAGCAAAAGGAGCTTTTATATAAGCTTCTGGCAAAATCTCCGGATAAAGGTGTATCTGTCACCATCGGGGAAGAAAATCAATGCGCGGAGCTCCGCGATTATAGTATAATAACCGCTACCTATAATATAAATGGTAAGACTATGGGAACTATGGGCATTATTGGCCCCACCCGAATGGAGTATTCCAAGACCATATCCGTTATGGACTTCATGGGGAAGACTCTCAGTAACTATCTAACCAGACTATTTTCAAGTTAATAGTATATATAGGCATGTATTGAGATGGATTAAACCTCTCTGGGCTTAACTTATTTTTGGAAACGATAGAGAATATTCCTATAACATGCCAACTTAATTGAACAAGGAGTAGAAACGGAGAAGATTATATGGGGAAAGATAAGAAAGAAAAGAAGGTAAACGATATTCAAGAGACGGACTGTTATCAGGAAGGCGATACGACTGAAACAATCCCGGACGAGGATACAGGCTGTACGAACGAGAGCCAAGAGCTGACAGAGCTAGAGGCTGAACTACAAAAAGTCCGGGAAGAGAGGGATTTGTATCTTTCTATGGCGCAGCGACTGCAAGCGGAATTTGATAATTTTAGAAAACGCAATGAGGCCGAAGCTTCTAAGGCATACCAGAATACTGTTTATGACACTGTAGAACGTTTCTTACCAGTCTTAGACAACTTACAAAGGGGATTAGAAGTTTCGGTGGATAGCGAATCGACACAGTCACAAGCCATATACAAGGGTATGGAGATGGTTACTAAACAATTTTTAGATATACTGGAAAAGTTGGGTATCGAGGAGATCGAGGCTCTAGGTCAGCCTTTCGATCCTACATACCACGATGCTGTTATGCAGGTAGAGGCAGAGAATGAGGACCAAAAAAACAAAGTAGTAGAAGTCCTCTTAAAAGGATATAAGGGTAAAGACAGGGTAATAAGATACAGCATGGTCAAGGTAGCTATTTAATTACAGGGTAATACCTAAAATAACTGGTCATTGAAGTTTTTTGAAACAATAAAATTTGTATTAAAGCTAATTTGCTTAACAAGCTAGTCCATAAACTTCTTTGATAACCATTGTAGGTTCTTAATTGGTAGCTACCATGAAAGAATACAGCCCAGCCTTATATTATCTTTAGAATTTATTATATTTATCCACTATAGTAATAGTTCGTGAATTTTGCTGTAGCACTTTTTGGTATGAACCATTATATCTACATTTTTGCAGTATACAACAACTTTGGGCATCCACTAGGGGGCAAAATAACCAGATCCGGATACATTTTTAATACGGGTTAAGCCCTATTAGTACAGGGTTTGTAACGGATAATAGATATAGAGCCCTTTAGGGGAGGTCGTATTATTAGGAGGAAGTAAATTATGGGGAAGATAATAGGAATTGATTTAGGTACAACAAATTCTTGCGTAGCAGTTATGGAGGGTGGAGAGCCCGTTGTAATCCCTAGTGCAGAAGGGGGCAGAACCACGCCGTCCGTTGTAGCCTTTTCTAAAACAGGGGAAAGACTTATAGGACAGGTGGCTAAGAGACAGGCAATTACAAATCCTGAACACACCATAATGTCCATTAAGAGGGACATGGGGAGTGACCGTAGGGTCAGGATTGAGGATAAGTCTTATAGCCCCCAAGAAATTTCAGCAATGATTTTAACCAAACTGAAACAGGACGCCGAGAGTTATCTGGGGGAAAAAGTAACCCAGGCTGTTATTACTGTGCCTGCATATTTTAGCGACAGCCAGCGTCAAGCTACCAAAGATGCAGGTGTAATAGCTGGATTGGATGTACTTAGGATAATAAATGAACCTACTGCAGCTGCCCTGGCATATGGGTTGGACAAGGAAGATAACCAAAAGATTTTAGTATATGACCTCGGTGGCGGTACCTTTGACGTATCTGTTATGGAAATTGGGGATGGTGTCTTTGAAGTGTTGGCAACCAGGGGCAACAACCGCCTGGGTGGTGATGACTTTGACCAAAGGATTATTGATTACCTTGCAGATGAATTTAAGAAATCTGAAGGTATTGACCTGAGAATGGATAAGATGGCATTGCAGCGTCTCAAAGAGGCAGCTGAAAAGGCCAAGATGGAACTATCTAGTGTTCTGACAACCAATATAAATTTACCCTTTATTACGGCAGACGCATCGGGGCCTAAACATCTGGATATAACTCTAACAAGAGCCAAATTTGAAGAGATGACCGCTGATTTGGTTGAGAAAACCTTAGTACCCCTAAGGGATGCAATTAAGGATGCTGGTCTAACCGCTAACGAGATAGACAGGGTCATATTGGTTGGGGGTTCTATAAGGATTCCTGCGGTTCAGGAAGCTGTAAGAAGGGAAATAGGTAAGGAACCCCACAAAGGGATAAATCCAGACGAATGCGTAGCTATAGGGGCCGCTATCCAAGCTGGAGTCTTGGGCGGTGAGGTAAAGGATGTCCTCTTGTTGGATGTTACACCCTTATCCCTGGGAATTGAGACTCTTGGTGGGGTTACAACCAGGTTGATTGAAAGGAATACCACCATCCCAACTCGAAAAAGCCAGATATTCTCTACCGCAGCAGACGGTCAGACCAGCGTAGAAATCCATGTTCTACAGGGAGAACGGGAAATGGCGGCAGATAATAAAACCTTAGGCAGGTTCGTACTCGATGGAATTCCACCAGCACCCAGGGGGATACCACAGATCGAAGTAACCTTTGATATTGATGCTAACGGCATAGTAAATGTATCCGCTAAGGATATGGGAACAGGTAAAGAGCAAAAGGTTACAATTACGGCGTCTACCAATCTATCCGATGAAGAAATAGAAAGAGCCGTAAGAGAGGCGGAAAGGTACGCTGAAGAGGATAGAAAGCGCAGGGAAGAAATAGAGGTAAGAAATAATGCGGACTCCTTGGTTTACACCACAGAAAAGACAATAAAGGATTTAGAGAGTAACATAGATTCCACCGATAAGGATACCCTGCAGAGCGAGATAGATGCTGTTAAGAAGGCTTTAGAAACCGGCAGTACGGAAGATATCAAATCTGCATCGGAGAAATTAGCTCGTGTTTCCCAGGAGATATTTGGGAAGATATACCAGAAGCAGAGTCAACAAGCCGGAACGGATCAGCAAAATCATGCCGGAGGTCATCACGATGACAATGTTGTAGATGCAGATTATGAAGTGGTGGACGACGAATAAATTATAAGGTATAATTGTTTGAAAAGCCAAAGCCATAAAGGCTTTGGCTTTTTAAGAGAAATAAGTTCTGAGGAATAAAGCAAGGTGATGAGGGACTTGGCAAAGAGAGATTATTATGAAGTATTAGGAGTGGATAAAAACGCTACGGATGAAGAAATAAAACGAGCCTACAGAAGGCTTGCTAGGAAGTATCATCCGGATGTTAATAAAGATGATCCTCAGGCAGAAGAGAAGTTTAAAGAAATAAACGAGGCTTATGGGGTTTTGAGTGATTCTAAAACCAGAGCAGAATATGATCAATTCGGACATGATGGCCCTACCGGTCAAGGTTTTGGTGGATTTGATTACAGTGGATTTGGCGGGGGCTTTGGTGATATATTTGATATGTTTTTTGGCGGAGGCTTCGGAAGCAGCGGTAGGAGTAGAAGACCAGGGCCCACAAGGGGATCGGATATAAGATATAATCTTACCATTAGCTTCGAAGAAGCAGCATTTGGGACGACAAAAGAAATTGAGATAACCAGGAATGAAAACTGTGATGAATGCAATGGCAGTGGAACCGCTAAAGGAACGCAGCCTGAAACTTGCCCCCAATGCAAGGGCACCGGGGAGGTTTCCTATTCCCAAAATACAGCCTTTGGTCGCTTTGTAAACGTTAGAGCATGTGACAAGTGTGGTGGCGAAGGAACCATTATCACAGATCCCTGTCATAAATGTAATGGTAGGAAAAGAATTAGAAAAGTAAAGAGGATCAGCTTAAGTATACCCGCTGGGATTGATGATGGCCAGGCTATTACCCTTCGGGGAGAAGGAGAAGCAGGCGAAAGGGGCGGGCCTTCCGGGGATCTCTATGTGTATATAACCGTAAAACCTCATAGTCTCTTTACCAGGAGAGGATATGATCTCCATTGCGATATGCCAATCACCTTTGTTCAGGCTGCTTTAGGTGCTGAAATTGAGGTTCCTACCCTGGAAGGAAAGGTTAAGTATAAAATACCTGAGGGTACACAGACGGGAACCGTCTTTAGACTGAGAAACCAGGGGATACAACGGTTACGGTCAACGACAAGGGGAGATCTCTTTGTAAGGGTGAACATTGAAGTACCAAAAAGGCTTAAGGAGAAGCAAAAGCAACTCCTAAGGCAATTCGAAAAGGAAACCGCTGGCAGGGAATATCATGAGCAGAGGAAGTCCTTTGTAGACAAGATGAAGGATGTTTTTGGGGTATGAGTGTAAGTATCCATAGGGAGGAGGATGGGCACTGAATCTCATGGCCTTGGCCATGAGAACATATGCCCATGTTTATGAATTGGATTGAATTAGCGATAAAAACTACCGGTGAAGGCATAGATGCAGTCACAGAGATTCTAAACAGTGTGGGAATAAACGGCGTTATAGTTGAAGATCCCCGGGATATTGAACAGTTTAAAGCCAATAAGTCTGATTGGGTTTATGTGGATGAGGCTTTGAATTATAGACATAAAGGTGTAGTGATTAAGGGTTATTTACCCGATAATGACTCAGCATACGAGAATGTCCAGACTGTCAAAAATAGACTTGAATGGTTGACTAAACAGGATTTTGGTATAGACATAGGATCAGGGGAGTTAAGGCTTAGTAATGTTAGAGAAGAAGATTGGGCAAATAGTTGGAAGCAATATTTTAAACCTAAAAAGATAGGTAAATACTTGGTAATAAAACCCAGCTGGGAGGAGTATCACCCATTGGAAGGAGAGGTTATCCTGGAATTGGATCCGGGTATGGCCTTTGGAACGGGTACCCATGAAACTACTATTTTGTGCGCCAGGGCACTGGAAGATTGGATAACCCATGACAAAACCCTATTGGATGTAGGGACTGGAACGGGCATTCTGGCTATAGCCGGTATCTTATTAGGTGCAAAAAGTGCCTTAGCTATAGATCTGGATTTTGATGCGGTGAGAATAGCCAAAGAAAACGCCAATAGGAATAAGGTAGCCGAAAAAATAGAAGTGGTTCATGGCAATCTTATGGATAAGGTACAAGAGAAATTTGAGGTTGTGGTTGTCAATATTATTGCAGATGTAATAATAGAGATTACCAGAGGAATAAAAGAGTATTTAACTGATGACGGTATTTTTATAGCCTCAGGTATAATACTGGATCGAATAAATGACGTCGAAAAGGCAATCAAAAGGGCTGAACTTACTATCATAGAAACAAAGACAATGGGAGAGTGGGCAGTGGTGGTGAGTCGCAATGAGTAGGTATTTTATAGACGCTGCCCATATAGTTGATTCACATATAGAGATTACCGGAGAGGATGCAGGACATATACTCCGGGTTTTAAGATATGAGCCTGGTGATTCCATTATTCTTTGTGACGGGGCAGGGTTAGATTATCCTGCCGTTATTATTGAAACTGGAAAGGACAGGTTAATCGCCAGGCTGGGGGATGGTTACCCGTCAAAGGGTGAACCGGATGCTAAAGTGGTTCTATATCAAGGCATACCCAAAAGCTCCAAAATGGATATAATAATCCAAAAATGTGTAGAGCTAGGGATCCATAGCATTATTCCATTGAATACATCAAGAACTGTTGTAAACCTGTCCGAAGCTAAAAAGATTCATAAAAGAGTAGAAAGATGGCAAAAGATTGCCCGGGAAGCCGCTAAGCAGAGCAATAGGGGCATGATACCTCAAATAGGATTCCCTGTCGACTTCTCAGACCTTGTAACCTCAGCTGCACATCCTATTAAGCTCATACCCTGGGAAGGGGAAGTGAATCTTGGTCTAAAGTGCTATTTTGATAAACATAAGAATGATATATATAAGGAAGATAGGACAGAGATAGGAGTAATTATCGGTCCCGAAGGCGGACTTAGTTATGAGGAGATTGACCTGGCCAAAAAATGTGGATGGGTAATCGTAACTTTAGGGCCTAGGATCCTTAGAACCGAGACTGCCGGGATAGCTGCTTTGGCGGTAATTATGTCATATATGGGGGAAATGGAATGAAATCAAAGCATGGTAAATCAGTGGCTTTTCATACTTTAGGTTGCAAAGTCAACCAATATGATACCCAAGCCATGCAGGAAAAATTTATTCAAAATGGATATAATATAACTGAATTCGATCAGATCGCTGATGTATATGTAATCAATACCTGCACTGTGACCAGTCTGGGAGACAGAAAATCGAGGCAAATGATTCGCAGGGCTAATCGATTAAATCCTAATGCAGTTATTGCTGTTGTCGGGTGCTACGCTCAGACCGCAGCCAAGGAGATATTGAATATCCCCGGGGTGGATCTGGTATTGGGCACGAGGGATAGAAATGATATAGTCCAGCTTGTTGAAAAGGCACGGAATATGGATAGACCTATAGATGCCGTCCAGGATATTATGCAGGTAAAGGAATTTGAGGAGATGCCCATCACTACCTATGAAGATAAGACCAGGGCTGTACTCAAGATTCAGGAGGGGTGTGATCGGTATTGCTCATATTGTATCATACCCTATGCCAGAGGTCCTGTAAGAAGTCGTAGACCTATGGATGTGATACGTCAGGTGAATGACCTTGTAAATGACGGATTTCAAGAATTTGTCTTAACCGGGATACATGTAGCGTCCTATGGCAAAGACTTGAAGGGCGTGGATTTATTAAGCCTGATAAAAGAAATCCACGGTGTGGAAGGTGTAAAAAGGATTAGATTGGGATCTTTAGAGCCTACCCTAATAACAGAGGATTTTGTTAGAGAAATAAAAAATATGCCCAAGGTTTGCAGTCATTATCACCTGTCTTTGCAGAGTGGGAACGATTTAACCCTGGAGAGAATGAATCGAAAGTACACAACAAGGCAATATAGGGAAATAGTGGACAGACTACGAAGACATATATCCGATGTAGCTATCACCACGGATATAATGGTGGGCTTTCCCGGTGAGACCCAGGAAGAATTTGATAGCACAGTGGAATTTGTAAAGGAGATCAATTTCAGCCGGATTCATGTTTTTAAATATTCCCCCAGGAACGGTACACCGGCGGCAAGATATAAAGACCAAATTGCAGAGGATATAAAAGAATCTAGGAGTCGTAAATTGATAGCTCTGGGCCGGGAAATGGAAAAAAGCTATCTAAGATCATTTATAGGCAGGGAAGAATGGGTCTTATTCGAAGAGGCCAGCAAGAGTAAGGACGGCTGGTATGAAGGCTACACGGAACACTATATAAGGGTAGCTGTACAGGGAGATGAGCGACTTATAGGCTCAATAGTTTTAGTAGCTATGGAGGGTTTAGAAGATAATTTAGTATTGGGAAGGTTGACCAATATAGACGAAAAAAGTCAATCCATCCAGCCATAATATCTTATAAAAATAATAAAGAAGGATTTTAAGGTATTGATGTAGAATATAAAATTTGGGAAGGAGGTGCTGGATATGCCGGATAACCAAAATTGCGTTTTTTGTAAAATAATTAATGGGGAGATCCCATCAAAAAAGGTATATGAAGATGATAGGATTATTGCTTTTCATGATATCGCGCCAAATGCACCAGTACATGTATTGGTTATTCCCAAAGAGCATATTCCCTCATTAAATCACGTAAGCGATGAAAATAGTGAAATTCTTTCCGATATAATGGTGCTAATACCCCAAATAGCTAAGAAGTTGGGAGTTTATGAGTCTGGATACAGGGTTATAGTTAATTGTGGCTCTGACAGTGGGATGATGGTTGAACATTTGCATTTTCATATATTAGGGGGTTGTCCTCTACCGGAAAAGTTAGCATAGTTATAACTTCATTATTGACATTAGGAAAAGCCCTGAGATATAATGGAGTAGTTGTTGCTAGAACATCCCTTTTAGATTCTCATTTTGCATGACAGGGTAATTGTTCCAGCGGAGGGAGGGAAGGCGAATGTCTGAGATTAAGGTAGGGGAAAATGAATCCTTCGAAAATGCTTTGAAACGCTTCAAGCGCCAATGTGCAAGATCAGGAGTTTTAGCAGAAATCCGCAAAAGGGAGCACTATGAAAAACCCAGCGTTAGGCGTAAAAAGAAATCTGAAGCAGCCCGTAAGGCGGCTAGAAGAAGAAAATATTAGATTTGGCTCAATGGTATCAATTCAGTAGATAATGGAAATATAGGACTCAATCCATAAAATATGAGAATCACTAAAGGCATAGGTTTGTTTTGGTATAGACAACAGCAAACTCAGGAGAAAATCCAGATATTTTTAAAGATAAAACCTGATGGTTAACATCAGGTTTTTTTGTTATCACTTCATATTTTTTACCAGGGACTAATCGACTCCATAATAATGAAAATAGTCAAAAAATATAGTATAATATAAATAGTTCATTCTTGGGGTAAAGGGCGGTTTAATTATGGGGTCTGGAGGTCTAAAGTATTTTATTATAAAACTGTTGTTCTTATCCTTAACAACCCTTGGGCTTAACTACTGGGGGTCTACTACGGTGTTTCGATATAAAAGGCCATCTCTACAAAAACAAACTGCTGTATCCAGAGGATCAGAAGAGTTAAGATCTAAAGTCTTATTTCAAAAAAATGAAATTGGAGAAACTGAAATAGTGGTTTTGACCTTTAATATCTGTCACGGTGTGAATAAAAAAGGTGAGGAATCCCTAAATGCCATTATTGAATCCATACGAAATGCAAATGCCCACATAATAGGTCTCCAAGAGGTTGACAGATTTATGCCCCGATCAAAGTTTAAGGACCAGGCAAAAGAAATTGCAGATGCTCTAGGGTACAATTACGTTTATGGAGAAACCATAAATATCTTGGGTATTCAATATGGTAATGCAATCCTTAGTCAATTTCCTATTATTGAACATGAGAATAAAAAACTGCCCGGAGATAGTATTGAATCACGTGCACTGCTAAGAGTAAAAATTGATTTAGGGGACAACTTTTTCGA
>DGDX01000048.1:10907-16588 GCA_002385665.1 Firmicutes bacterium UBA3941 | reverse complement strand
GTAACTATATTCTAACCGAGGTTGAGCCTTGGCTCAAATTATTTCTCTTTTTACACCATTATACGGACTTAATCTGCATGTTTGACTAGAACAAAGCCTTGAAGTATCCACAAATCCATATTATGACCTAAATTGGTTTTCTGAGGTTTACTAACTGAAGCTGTAATGATGCTATTATTATGTAAGGAGTACTGTCGTATGCTTAGAGTATGGGGAATCGTCAGAAAAAACAACAAGATCCTTCAGGATATGGTTGCAGAATATCCAGGGGATGATATAAGTGAAATAGACATGCTTCACCACTGCATTCAAAAGATATGCTATGACTTTGACCTTCAGCGGCCAATGTGGCTTCCAAAAAATCAAAGGGAATATGAAGAATACAGAAGAATCCTGTTGACCCAGGATAATTTTATAGAGCCAATTGACTTCGATGCCTTGGAATTGGAGTTACTGGATGATTAGGATTGAACTAAAAGATATGCCACACTAAAAAATTCCACCATAGGATTGTATTAACTGTTTAACAATCTTATGGTGGAATTTTAATTGCACAGTGTCAATATGGGTAGCTTACCCTACAAGAGCCTTAGCCCTTTTTACAACATTATCCACAGTAAATCCAAACTTCTCGAACAAGATCTCACCTGGAGCAGAGGCGCCAAAGCGATCCAGGGCTATTATATCCCCGTCCAGACCGACATACTTGTGCCATCCAAATGAGGACCCTGCTTCTACGGCCAGACGTGCCCTTACTCCATCCGGTAGCACACTTTCCTTATATTCTGCAGATTGTTCCTCAAATATCGCAAAAGAGGGCATGCTTACAACCCTGGCATCGATGCCTTCTTCCTTTAATATGCCATGGGCCTTGTATATAAGTTCAACCTCTGAACCGGAAGCCATTAAGATGATATCCGGAACCTCCTTTTCTGAATCCAGCAGGATATATCCTCCCTTTAGGGCTTCCTTGCCGGTCTCTTCATACAGGGGTAAATTTTGCCGGCTAAGGATTAAAGCCGTGGGACTTTCCCTTCTGGTAAGGGCTGCATACCATCCGGCTGCGGTTTCCTTGGAGTCTGCGGGACGAAACTCGGTAAAGCCCGGCATACTCCGAAGAGCCGCCAAATGCTCTATGGGCTCATGGGTAGGTCCGTCCTCTCCCACCCCTATACTGTCGTGGGTCAATACGTATATGAGAGGTAGCTTCATCAATGCAGACAGCCTCATGGCCGGTTTCATGTAATCGGTAAATACAAAGAAGGTGGCAACATAAGCCCTAAGTCCACCGTGGAGCATCATCCCATTACCCATAGCAGCCATAGCGTGTTCACGAACTCCAAAGTGCAGGTTGGAGCCACCATGGTTATCTGCCGAGAAACTTTCCCTATCCTCCATAAAGGTTTTGTTGGAAGGCCCCAGATCCGCAGAACCGCCAATAAGGTTGGGCAGCACCTTAGCCAGGCGGTTGAGAACCTTCCCCGAGGATGAACGGGTGGCTTCCTTGCCCTCGAACTTCCAAAAATCTTCATCGTTTAATAAATCTAACGGTAACTCCTCGCTATGCCACAGGTCCCACTCCTCGGCCAATTCGGGATATTCCTTTGAATAAGCATCCCATTTTTCCTTCCAGGCCTTTTCCGCTTCTATGCCCTTATCTTTAATTGACGCCATATGCTCTCTTACTTCCTGAGGCACAACGAATTCCTCCTGATAGGGCCATCCAAGGAACTCCTTTGCTGCCTTCAGGTTCTCAGCACCCAGGGGCTCGCCGTGGGCAGAGGCCTTACCCTGCTTTGCGGGGGACCCATAGCCTATTTGGGTGGTTATAATTATCAAAGATGGCTTATCCTTTTCCGACTTGGCAGCTTCTATTGCATTGGCAATAGCGTCCACATCATTTCCATCTTTTACCTTTAAGACCTGCCAGTTGTAGGCTTCGAAACGCTTGCCCACATCCTCATTAAAGGCCAAATCGGTGCCCCCTTCGATGGTGATGGCGTTGGAATCATAGAGCACAATCAGTTTGTTTAGTCCCAAAGTTCCTGCCAGGGAGGCTGCTTCTGAGGTTATCCCCTCCATCATGCATCCATCGCCGGACAGGATATAGGTATAGTGATCCACTATATCATAACCCAGTCTATTGAACTTTGCAGCCAGATGTGCCTCCGCCAAAGCCATACCCACACCGGTTGCAAAACCCTGGCCCAGTGGCCCGGTGGTAGTCTCTACCCCAATCGTATGGCCGTATTCCGGATGTCCAGGTGTCTTACTGTCCCATTGACGGAAATTTTTCAATTCCTCCATAGGAAGCCCGTATCCAAATAGATGGAGCAGGGAATAGATAAGTGCCGATGCATGACCGGCGGACAATACGAATCGATCCCTATCCACCCAATTTGGGTTTTCAGGATTGTGCTTCATCTGCCTGGCCCAAAGGGTATACGCCATCGGCGCTGCCCCCATAGGCATACCGGGATGCCCGGACTTTGCCCTTTCAACCATCTCTGCCGAAAGAATACGTATGGTATTGATACTCTTTTGCTCAATATTATTCATATTTCTCCTCCCGTATATCTAAAGTTTTAGTTAACCCCTACTGCCGATTAATAATACAGATAAAAACATATCATGCCAATCGACTATTAATACAGCTTACGCCTCATAAACTCCATAAAGCCCTGCCAATCATATCGGCTGAGGTAATGAGTGCCTCCCCTTAAGTGGTACCCAATACGTCCCTCATGCAGCTTTGTCCCCACCTCAGGAAGCCTGTCTTCTGTAACCAGGCCTTTAACCCAAAATAACTCATATACGTCGCTGGCTGCGACACAGCTTAAGAATTCCGATTCAGGGTCCGCCCACTCATCGCCTATGGCACTGCTGACGTATACATATCTGGGTGCTATGGCTGAAATTAGGAAGTGCTGGTCAAAGGGCATGTTTTCTTCATTATCGACATATTCCTTATAGTTTTCGCAAAACCAATAAGGGAAGGTTTTGACAATATCCCTTATCCTTTCTCCCTTTTTGCCCCGGCTGATAGCCGCACCGGAGCAACCCGATTCATTGGATATACCCATAATAAATCTCTCGTCCTGGGCGGCACACCAAAGGGCAGTCTTCCCTAGTCTGGAATGTCCAACTACCGCTATCCTGGCCTTGTCTACTGCCTCAAGGGTCTGAATAAAGTCCATAACCCTTTGGGCAGACCATGCCCACATGGATATTTTTCCCCATTCATCGGGTTTGCGATTTTCTCCACTATACATCCCCGCCAGGCCGGATTCAAATTCGTCCTTATCCTTTGTAATATCCTCATAATAGAAGGAGGCCATTGCAAATCCACCATCTATTATCTCTTCTACCGGAAAGTATTTGTCGGGGACATTCGGACTAAATGCTATATGTAAAAAGAGGGGAGCCTCTGAAACAGCCTTAGGTATAATCAGGTTGACAGGGAAGGAAAATTCACCCCTTGGGGTATCGAAACTTAAGTCTATGACGGAGTGTACGGCCTTACCCGCAAATGCATCCTTGTCCTCCCTTACCAATTTCGGTGAAACCTTCGAAGGTGCAGGAGGCGAAAAGCCATATACTTGACTCCCTAATAATTGGACTATCTCCTGTCTCCTATTGGCCCACATCTTGTCATCCTTGATGACCGTAGAGTTTTGATCCATCATTACATTAGGGAGGTTTCGCTTCTCAAGTATCCTTTTTAACTCTATCATTTATATTTCGCTCCTTCCGCCTTTATTCATATTCATTTTAACAGCATATTCTCAATAAATGCCCTATTATCCATTATCCCTTCTTATATAGTATATATTTGTCCGATTATTATCAACAGATTTATTGGGCCCAAAAACTTTTTTTATTTTCTATGTTTATTTTTCGGAAAATAGGTTACTATAATAACGTAAGTTACCCAAACCCCCAAACCCCTTACATAAAGAGCCGCGAATACGTTCCGCGGCTCTTTGTTTTCCCCTTCTTACTTAGAACTGTTCAGGGGCAACCACTCAAGCACTCTTTGAATCTTCTTGTCCCAGTAACCCCATTCATGGGTTCCAGGTTCTTCTTCATAGGTCAGATCCAATCCCAGTTCATTAGCCCAATCCCTAAATACGATATTGTCCTCATACAGGAAGTCTTCAGTACCGCAGCATTGATAGAGCATGGGTTTCGGACCGTTGGATTTCGCTACCTTTTCAGCCAGATACAGTAGATCGTTATCGCTTCCCTTGATCTTGTCCAAGTCTCCAAATACGTACTCCCAGGCCCTTTGGGGATTCCTGTTTTTTGCCAAATCAGCAATATTGAGGGCACCGGAAAGACTGGCCCCTGCAATAAACTTGTCGGGGCATCGCAAAGCTAATTTAAATGCCCCATATCCACCCATGGACAGGCCGGCTACGAAATTATCCTCCCTGGCCGCAGATATGGGAAAGAAGGATCTCACTATCTGGGGCAGTTCCTCACTTACAAAGGTCCAATACCTGTCACCTTTGGCCATATCGGTATAGAAACTCTTATGTACGGCAGGCATTACTACAGCTAACCCCAGGGATGCTACATAGCGTTCAATAGAAGTGCGACGTGCCCATATGGTATGGTCATCAGACAATCCATGGAGCAGATATAGGACCGGATACTTATCCGAGGCCTTACTTCCTTCCATGCCAATCTGACCGGAAGCGGGCTGGGGCAAAATTACGTTCATGGATGTGGATAAGCCCAACACCTCCGAAAAGAAATCACATTGAATAAATGCCATTATTACCACTCCTTTATTAATGAATTATTAGCATTTTACAGCCAACTCACTATGTCTACAAGCCTTTCCGCTATAATGTCCGGCTGTGTTTCAGAGTCCTTAAGATCTTCTTCTTTGGTCTCGCCGGTCAATACAAGGATGCTGGTTACCCCATGGTTTACGCCTATGGCTATATCGGTGTAGAGCCTGTCCCCGATAAAGGCTATATCGTCAGCCCCGCACTTTAGATAGTCCAGGATGAACTCCAGGGTTTCTCTATAGGGCTTGCCCAAATATTTGGGCTCTACCCCTGTAGACGCAGTGATAAAGGCACAGATGGCGCCGCAGTCGGGAATAAATCCGTCTTCAGTAGGACAGTTGAAATCCGGATGGGTGGCTATAAAGGTTGCTCCCTTCCGTATAAAGGTACAGGCATGGCTCAACTTATCATAGGTTATGGTAGTATCAAATCCCGCCACTACCAGATCCGGATCATTTTCCACCAGGTCTATTCCTTCCTTTATAAACTGTTCCTCAAGCTCCGGCGTGCCCAACAGATAAACCTTTTGATTATTATAGTATTTTTTCAGGTGATGGATCGTAACCATCCCGGAGGTGACTACCTTATTCCTCCCCAGGTTACAACCCATCCTCTTAAGCTTGTCTATATAGACATCTGGATTTTTGGATGAATTATTGGTAAAGAAGAGAAAATCATGCCCGGTCTTACCCAAGGTGTCTATAAATTCCAGAGAGCCATCCAATAACCTGTCCCCTAAGTAAAAGGTCCCATCCATATCCAGAATAAAGTATTTTATATCCCTTAGGGCTTCCTTTTTATCAACCAAGTCTTATCCTCCTAAGTAACAGTACTAATACATCAATAGATCACATGTGGTTAGCTGAAATAGTTTGTGTAAGA
>DGDX01000048.1:7275-10627 GCA_002385665.1 Firmicutes bacterium UBA3941 | reverse complement strand
ACATTCCAGGAGAGTTTGTTCAGGGTGGTTATAAGCTGTCCGTCTTCGACCCTGGTATCCTGTCTGTTACCGGGAATAACATTAAATGGATTGTCCTTGGTATTTACAGCCTTAACATCATCATGCTCCAAGGTAATATGTTGCACAACCCTATATCCGGGGAAGTTTCTAAGGTCGCATTCCAGGACCATAGGCTCCTCCATATCCCTGTTTACGGCAAATATGGTCAGCTCCTCATTCTCCTCGTTGAATACCGACGTGGAATCCAGATAGGGTACATCGGTGTATTCTTTGGTGTCATACACAGGAGAAGAAATAACCGGATCAAGAACTACTCCCCTTCCGTATACTGACGCATGCATATAGGGATAGAAGATGGTCTGACGCCATGCAGCTCCCCCGTTTTCCGTCATAATGGGTGCGATTACGTTTACCAGCTGGGCCATACAGGCGATTTTCACCCTATCACAATGCTTTAGCAGGGTAATGAGCATGGAACCTACCAATAGAGCATCCTCAAAGGTGTAGACATCCTCCAGCTGGGGAGGTGCTATAGACCATGGCTCGATTTTTTTATCCGCTTCATTGGAATGGAACCATACGTTCCACTCATCAAAGGAGAGGTTGATGGTCTTTTTGCTTCTCTTTTTTGCCTTAATGTAATCACATATGGAGATCACCGACTTAATGAACAGGTCCATATCCATAGTGCTGGCCAAAAAGTTGGGAGTATCGTTATCTCGGTTACCATAGTACCGATGAAGTGAAATATAGTCTACAAGTTCGTATGTATGGTCAAGTACCGTGGCTTCCCATTGGGCAAAGGTAGGCATATCCGTGTTAGAGCTTCCACAAGCTACCAGTTCAATGGTGGGATCCACCAGTTTCATTACCTTTCCCGCCTCCAGGGCTATCCTACCGTACTCTTCAGCGGTCTTGTGTCCGATTTGCCAAGGCCCGTCCATCTCATTGCCAAGGCACCAGATCTTGATGTTATGGGGTTCTTCATACCCATGGGATCTTCTTAGATCGCTCCAATAGGTTCCACCCGGATGATTGCAGTACTCCACGAAATTACGGGCGGCATCAATACCCCGTGAGCCAAGGTTTATCGCCATCATCACCTCAGCATCCACTTCTTTAGCCCAATCCACAAATTCATTAGTGCCAAATTGATTGGTTTCAATAGTCCTCCAAGCCAGTTCCAACCGCCTTGGCCGGCTTTCTTTAGGTCCAACGCCGTCTTCCCAATTGTATCCCGACACAAAGTTTCCACCCGGATAGCGGACAATGGGTACCTTAAGCTCCTTTACAAGGTCGATAACATCCCTGCGAAAACCATTCTCGTCCGCTTCAGGATGGTCCGGCTCATAGATGCCTCCATAGATGGCCCGCCCCAAGTGCTCGATAAAGGAGCCGTAGAGCCGGTCATCCACCTGACCCACTTTAAAATCCTTATCAAGTATCATTTTGGCCTTTTTCATTTCCTGATTACCTCCTCTTTATAAAAATTCACAGCATATATATGGACAACAGGTCTTCCGGTCAAGCCGTTTCTAATCCTCAAAGAGCCTGTCCATAAGCTCATTGATCCTCTCCCTTTGCTCATCGGTCTCCTGGGCAGAGGCAATTACCTTGCCATCGCCGTCTATAAGAATAACGCTGCCCTCCTTGGCATCGGGGGGTAAAAGATCAATGGATATATCGACAAATTCCCGGTCCTCCAACTCCACTACCGCCCAGTCTCCTTCAAACCTATCTATGGTTCCTTTTCTATACATGGCATGCCTCCATAATCTTTTTTATCTGTAAGTTCCTCTAACCCAATACCGCGCATTGCTTATGACAATAGCCTTGCTTACCTCATGGGTATAATCCTGTAGCAAAGTTTGTTACACATAAGATCTGGCTATAAACGGTATTCATTTCCAGTAAATGAACCGTTAAGTTCTTTCGCCATATACTTGACATATAATATATAGATTATGGACTAATCCTTAAAGTATACTTCCTTGCCGTCCGATATCGCTACAATAGTGCCGTCCAGATCGGTCCTATAGACGGTAATACCCTTATCCTCCATTAGGGAGATTACTTCTTTGTGGGGATGACCATATTTATTATCCGCCCCCAACATAATAACCGCATATTCGGGATCAACGGCTTCAATATAATCTTCGGTATTTGAAGTGGAAGAGCCATGATGACCAAGCTTAATAACATGGGTTTTAATGTTATCATAGGATGATAGGATGCTGTCCTCAGTCCTTTTTTCTGCATCCCCCTGAAATAGAAAGGCTGTTTGACCATAGGTCAGCCGTATGACGATAGAAAAGTCGTTAAGATTATCCGATTTCAAGTCGCTGTCCGGTGCCAGAATCTCCGCCATTGCTCCTTCTATGGGTATAGTCAACCCTGACCTGGCTGCCTTGATCTTAAGCCCTTTCCTGTCAATTGCCTCCAGAACATCCATATAGGTCTTGGTGGTATGAGTCACCCTGGGCATATATATTTCGCCAATATCAAATTCATCTATTACATCATCCAGCCCACCTATATGGTCTGCGTGGGGATGGGTCCCTACCAGATAGTCTATCCTTTCTACTCCCTGGCTTCTTAAGTAGTCTACCACTACTTCCCCTTTATCGTTATCACCTGCATCGATAAGCATATTTTCACCGGTAGGCATACTTATCAGGATAGAATCTCCCTGCCCCACATCGATAAAATGCACGGCCATAGACCCTTCCGGTGTTGGAATATCTTCTTCTTCGATGATATCCAGTATGGCATCCAGTTCGTCCAATAATTCGCAGGATGTCAGGATTAATGTTACAGCCAATAGTAGAACAAGTAAAATACCAGTGATCCAGAATTTTCTTTTTGCCATTCAATTCCTCCTTGAATGCATTTATTGTATCGCAAGTTCAAGTCTTGATTGGCTTCTTTCACATCGATTCAATAAATGCATCAGATAAAACCCTAAAGTTTTTCCTAAATTTCATTTATTATATCCTATGTACAGCTTTGGATTGGCATGCTAAACACCATTGTGTTAATTATACCATGTTTCATCCTCGGGGGTTAGATGGTTTATCTCATAAACAGTATAAAGTTGGATAGATTAACCCCCAGTGCTGGTTCTTTTCCAGGTAATAGGATATTGACCGTAAAGCTACAAAACCATCCTCCCTGGTAATAGTATTGATATGCCAAATTTCATACATATAGCTAACTTATGAGATAGTGACTGTAAAAATAATAGCTATTGACTGCTCCTTCCGCCATTGATTTGGAGAAAACTAAGGCTTCTTTCATTTGAAAAGCCTAACGCTTCCAATCCGGCGTCCTG
>DGDX01000048.1:0-7095 GCA_002385665.1 Firmicutes bacterium UBA3941 | reverse complement strand
CCAAATCAATGAAGTCATCCGCTTGTCAATAGCCATTACCTTAGCCATTAACGGTATATGAATAAAGCAACGCGTTAACTTGACGCACCTATATAGAATGACAATATCGGTTGCCTATCTGGATACATTTTTGCAGAAGAAGAAGAAAAAAAGCGACCCAAAGTCGCTCTTATAAACCTTGTAAAGTCGCGTCCTTACACTTATATCATAACTGCCCAAACCTACACAATTTTTTGTTTCCCATTATCATATGTCACATCCGTTGGTCCTTTATCCGATCTAATGTTCAACCCTACCATATTTTCCTCCACCCCCGTGGGCAATAGACAACTTCCCTTCCCGGCCCTTTATAATCATATCGGCGATATCTTCGGATACCACCTGCCTGATTTCCTCCCGAGAGGCCTTGTGAAGAACGTTCATCTCGTTACCAAAGGCGTCAATAAGCCTGTCTATGGTCTTAGGTCCTACTCCCGGTATAAATCCAAGGGGAACTTGGTAATGGTACGGAGGCCGGTTGTTGTCCTCAGGACTTTTCTCCCGATCCCGAATCATCACCAATCTATCCAGAACTCCCATGACAACCCTATGCTTGGGATCGTTGGGACATTCCGTGATAGGTGGCGGAAGTTCCGTTATCTTCTCGCACACTTTGCAGAAGGTTCTATGATACTTGCCCAGCTTTGGATCCAAACCGTAGTTGGCTGTTATCCTTCGCCCGTCCTGACCCCTTAAGGCCTTGACTACCTCTTGAAAGTCCAGACCGCCTAAGAGCATAGTGTTATATTCCCTGCCCATTCGTCCTAAAGAATGAGCATCAGAGTTACTTAAAAAGGTTTTGGAATCAAGTTCCGATACTTGACCGGCCATTTCAGCATCTGCGCTCAGGCCCAGTTCAATGGAGGGTATCTTTTCCAGAGAAGTCGGGTTGAAAATTTGGGCGAGGCGATGGGCACAGTTCCCATAGAAACCCTTGTATGGGGTAAACACATGGGCCGGTATGAAGATTCCATCCAGGGAATTCACTATATCAAACAGTTCCTGGCCTGACAGCCTGCTGACAGTGGCGTTGTATTCCAAGTTGGTCATATGGTTGTCCATAATCCGGGAAAACTCTTTAACCCGGGACAGGGATGGGAAGAACATCAGGGAATGAGCACTGCATCCGTAACTTTCTCTTGTTTCAATCTCCGAACCCAGGAGAATCACTAAATCGTCACTATAGACCATGCCGCCCCCGGGGATTTCGTCCAGTTCCCCCGCATGGAGCAGCTCCTCAATATCCCTTATTATCCAAGGGGATACGCAATCCACCACCCCTATAACGTGTATTCCCTTCCTATGGTAGGCCTCGTAGGCAATATTGCTAAAGGTTAGATTGTTGGATGTTCCCCGTTTGGTAATCTTGCCTAGGGAAGATCTCCCTATATGTACATGAAGATCCACATAATATTCCTGCATCAGTTATCTCCTTTGCAATCTCCGCTAAGGGTAGTATCTGTATTCCCTATTAGTATCCAACAGATAAACATTATCATACAAAAAACTATCTAACCTATTAATCCTATAACCAGGTTGTCTGATTCTTTCTGCAATGCTCCTTGCTCATACTATGTCCCATGCTACATCCATCATAAATCCCTTACTTATTAATTCCCATTCCGACCCTTATGAGTCTGAAGAGCCTCTCCGCCGCATCAGCCATAAGTTCATCGGCCCTGGACAGGGCTTCATCCAATTCCATAGGCCTATTGACCGTGGTTATTATTGAATCTATGCCATAATCGTAAACTTTTTCAGCACCAGGTCCCATTCCTCCAACGACAGCAATCACCGGAATGTTAAAGGGCTTACACCTTTGCGCAACCCCCACGGGTACCTTTCCATAGATGGATTGACCATCCATACTGCCCTCTCCCGTTACAACCAAATCCGCATCCCTGATCAAATTGTCAAAATCCACATAATCCAGGATAGCCTGGATTCCGGGCTTCAGAGTCCCTCCAAGGAAGGCCACCAGTGCAGCCCCCAATCCTCCTGCAGCACCGCTTCCCGGTACCAGAGCCATATCCAGTCCCGTTGCTTCCTTAATCAAAGTCTGATAGTTTTCCATTCCCGATTCAAGGATGGGAAAGCTGTCATCGGTGACCCCCTTTTGCGGCCCATAGACGGCAGTTGCCCCATTGGGTCCAACCAGGGGGTTGTTGACATCACAAATTACGGTGATTGTACATTCCTTTATTCTATCGTCCAGATCTTCCACAAGGATCTCTTTGATCCTGGATAATTCCTGACCCCCAAATCCAACTTCCCTACCCTCTTCATCCAAAAACCTTATCCCCAAGGCCTGACAGGCACCTATGCCCCCATCGTTTGTAGCACTTCCACCTATTCCAATTATTATATCCCTTATGCCCTCATCCAGAGCAGCCTTTATCATCTGACCCGTTCCATAAGTAGTGGTCTTGAGAGGGTCCCTTTCAACTTTTTTCAGAAGGGTTAGCCCTGAAGCTTCCGCCATCTCCATGACAGCGGTCCTTCCATTTATGATCCCATATTTGGCTGTAATCCGCTGACTCTGTAGAGGTCCCATGACCTCTACACGTCTATACTCCCCATTGGTAGCCTTGACCAGGGCATCAACAGTTCCTTCTCCTCCATCGGCTATGGGAACCTTCACGACTTCCACCGGGTTAAAGCATGTCCTGGCGGCCCTTTCCAAATGATCGATTATTTCCATAGATGATAGGGTGCCTTTAAAGGAATCCGGTGCGAATACTATCTTCATTGCCGCTACCTCCATACTTTTCTTGCTTCATATAATCAAATGATGGTATGTGCCATGTCTATCAGGCACTTACTTAAACCCCCTGGGGTCATCATCCAAGGGCACTGTATCGGCGGTACGGATGTACCAGTCCAGCATCCTCTCCTCCAGTTCCAGCCTCAGCTGGCGGAAGTCAGGATCATCATAAAGGTTGTTTAACTCCTTGGGATCCCTTTTTAGATCATATAGCTCGTTCTCCCCGGAGGTACGCTTAACCAGCTTGTACTCCAGGGTGCGTATCATGGTGGTACGACACACACTCAGAGGCTCTTCCTGCTGCTGCAATGCTTTGGGATAATAGATATTTGAAGGATCCAACAGATTGGTGACGTCCATGCCTCTGGGGAACCCTTCAAAGCAGTTGGGTTCATGTAAGTCATAGCCTCCTTCGCAGAAGGCAGCCCTGCCAGGATCACCTGAAGCACCCTGGAGCTGGGGAACAAGGGATTGTGAAAAATGAGTATGCTCAGCCTCAATACCTGCCAACTCCAATACCGTTGCCATGATATCAAAGAACTCTACCTGTTCCTTAACAACATGGCCCGCTTTATTGTTGGGTGCCCTAATCAACAGGGGAACACGCACCATATCATCGTCCATGGCATTAGGCCATTTCTCTACCAGCCCATGGTTGCCTGCCCAATCACCATGATCCGAGGAAACGATGACCACTGTATTTTCCGATAGACCGGTTTTATCCAGAGTTTCCAGGATCTGTCCCAGCATTAGGTCCACATAGCTGTTCATTCCCAGATAGACGGCGTATATCTTTGCAAAGGTCTTTGAATCCAATTTGTCAAGACTTCGATATTTGCGTATCAGGTCCATAAAGGAGGGTTTGCCTGATTTCTCTCCCTCTCCTATAATATCTCCCAGCAATTCATCCGGGTCGTACATATTATGGAACTGCTCCAGGGTATTATATGGGGGATGGGGCATGCTTATAGGCAGATAAAGCATAAAGGGGTTATCATCTTCGCTTCGCTTCTTAAGAAAATCAATTCCCCTGGCTACATTATCTTCCATGGGAATATCCTCTTCCTGGGATTCAATGGGCTCGTATAGAAAGGTATAGTACATGGGATCGTCTTTATCATATGGATTGTTCCACCCGTGGACAAGTCCCGTTCTGTTGGACGGATTCCACCTGTAACCATGTCGCTTCTCGTCTATATCGTCACAGATCTCTTCCAGATATTCCTGAGAATACAGGTCGTTTTTGCCATACCAGGCAATATCGTAACCGGCATTTTTCAGGTACCTGAACAGGCTCGGTTCATGGGGCCTTAACAAATGCCATAGGGTTCTATGACCTAAATTATGTACATATAGCCCTGTCATCAGTGAGCATCTGGAAGGTGTACACACTGGGTTTTGTATTATGCAATTGTCAAACCTGACCCCTTCCTGTGCCATTCTATCGTAGTTGGGCATCTTTACCCTTTCATTTCCATAGCATGACACGCTTGATGCCCGCATCTCATCAGGAAAGAAAAAAACGAAATTTGTCCTCTTTTTATCCATCTAAAGACTCCTTTCATGTTTTTGATATTTTATAATAAAACTTTCCTATTCCTTTTCCAGATCTACCCATTGAAATTCCAGTCCTTTTTCCTCTAACCTTATCCGGCCCAGTGATATGGGCAAGGTAAATCTTTTAGGGCCTGCACTTCCGGGATTAAAGTATATGATCCCGCCCTTGTAGTCCTTCTTGGGGATATGTGAATGACCGTATATTATTACGTCCACTCCCGCTGCTTTTGGATCGATATCAAGCATGGCTATATTGTGTATAACATAGATGAGTTTATCGCCGGCTTCTACCATTTGAGTCATGGGGAGGGTCTGTGCCCATGCACCCCTGTCGGTATTCCCCCTAACTCCATAAACCGGAGCTATTTTATTCAAAGCATCCAAAACACCTAGATTCCCTATATCGCCCGCATGTATAATCAAATCACTCCCCTGTAAAGCTTTCAAAACACGGTTTGTAATCCTGCCATGGGTGTCCGATATCACTCCAATAATCATTTTCTCCCTCTTTTGCTCTGTTTGATAGTTAAGTTCTTTAATAATTATAAGCTAATGAAAGGCCATTTACAAACATTTCCTTATTCTCGAATTGTTCCACTTCATTTTTATGAGTCAGTTACTCTCTTATTTGTCTATATAGGATAGGTCGGGATTCCCAAGGGTTGATATGGGTACTACCATGGGATGTCCGCTTAGGGGGTTTTCCATTATATGGACATCTATGCCATAGACAGCCCTTATGTTGTCCCTGGTCAATACTGTCTCCGGCTCTCCGGAACAAAATATCTCCCCTCTATTGAGTAGTATCAGCTTCTCACAATACTGTGCAGCTATATTAAGGTCATGAAGTACCATGACCACGGTTACGCCCTTCTCCCTTTGGTACCCCTTAATCAAATCCATTATTTGAATCTGGTGATTTATGTCGAGATTTGATATGGGTTCATCCATTAGCAGGATGGGGGTATCCTGGACCAGGGCTCTGGCTATCATTACCCTTTGCATTTCCCCGGCGCTTAAGGTGGTGACGGATCTGTCCTTAAGTTCCCAGGTCTTTGTAAGCTCCATAATCTTCCTGGACTTCTCGATATCCTCCTGAGTCTCGCTACCGAACCTTGATATATAGGGCGATCTCCCCATCAGGACTATATCCATAGCCGTAAATTCAAATTCTATCCTGGCGTTCTGGGTTACAAAGGCCATCTCGTGGGCCAGTGCTCTACTGGTGTAGGACAGCACATCCCTACCATGAATCAAGACGGTACCTGCATCGGGCTTGTACCAGCTGCTAATATTTCTAAGAAGGGTTGTCTTACCGGAGCCGTTGGGCCCTATTATTCCTACAAAGCTGTTTTTATCCAATTGCAGCCCTATATCTTTTAGAATCCTGGCATTGCCTATCTGCCAGTTAAGCTCCTTTACCTCGATGGAAAACCTTGGGTTATCCTTTGATGACATGACAAATCCCCTCCCCATGGTTATATCTCCCTTTTCTTCTTGCTCAATAGATACAAAAAGAACGGGGCACCGGCCAAGGCTGTAATGATGCCAACGGGAATCTCCATAGGGCTTACCAGGGTCCTGGCCATGGTATCGGCTATGATTAAAAAGATGGCCCCTACTACCGCAGAATAGGGCAACAATACCCTGTGATCCGGTCCCATGACCAACCTGATGGCATGGGGTATAATCAGACCGACAAACCCGATAATCCCACTGACTGCCACTGCCATTGCAGCAATAAAGGAAGATAGCGCCAGTAAAATCTTTTTAGTCCTTTCGACATCGATACCCAGATACTTGGCCTCCTCCTCACCCATGAGCAGGATATTTAAGTCCCTTGCGAAAAAACGGGTGACCAGCATCCCAGCCATAACCGTGACAAAGGACAGAACAACCTTTCCCCAGGTGGAATTGGCAAAGCTGCCCATGGTCCACATGATAATGTTATCCATCCTTTGCCGGTTGAAGATCATAAGCAAGGATATGGCTGCAGACAGCATGAAATTTATCGCCATCCCTGCCAATAGTAGTGAAGTCATGGATACCCTTCCTCCCGTTCTACCCAATTGATAGACCAGATATGTAGTAAAAAGGGCACCCAAAAAAGCCATAAGTCCCGTGCCTCCAATCCCCATGACCCGGGATATCCCAATAATCATACCTATGGCCCCGCCCAGGGCAGCACCCGCCGACACACCCAGGACAAAGGACTCGGCCATAGGATTCTTAAACAGACCCTGGTAGATGGCACCGGAAAATGCCAGGGCAGCACCTACAACGCCGGCCAGGAGAACCCTGGGCATCCTTATCTTCCATATGATGGTGTTCATGGTATTGGTTATAGGTTCCTCTACTAAAATCTGCCCAATATAAGGCAGCCTTTGTATGATGATCTTAAACGCATCCACCATGGATAAGTCTGCAGCGCCTATGGAACAGCTAAACAGAATCACTACAAATAGCGTTATGAGCAAGGCTATGTAAACTTTCTTATAATAACTTTTTTTGTGTATATATATCATGTGGCCAATCCCCCTATATGTTAAAACCCTAAAAATGGAATTTAAAAGCGCATTAAACTGCAGGCCATCCCGGGTCAAGCCAAAAGCTCCGGGTATACCCAGTAATGCCCGGAATGACCATGGTGTTTTAATGCGCCCTATTCCAATTTTGCCGGGGTATGAAACCGGTACAAAAGTTCAAATCTAATTAAACAGATCAGGGTGTATACC
>DGDX01000046.1 GCA_002385665.1 Firmicutes bacterium UBA3941 | reverse complement strand
GGTCAGTTTGCAGCCCTTAAGACCTATGGCAGACGGGTGGACGATATGGTAATTAAGGAACCCTTGGCATTAAAGGTTGCCTTTGGAGAAAACCCTAAATGGGTCTATGACGGACAAAAGAAGGCACCCAGCACTCGAATGGCGACAGCCGCAATTCTCAGGGAAAACCTGATTAAGGCCCAAAACTATAAGAGAAAGCTGGAGCAGGGGGAAAAAGATCCAGATAAGATGCCGGACAGGGACTTAAAGATGGAAATTTTGGTTAAGGTTTTAAATAGGGAGATTCCCTTAAAAGCCCATGCCCATCGGGCCGATGATATCTTGACCGCCCTTAGGATAGCCAGGGAATTTAACGTAGACATTACTCTGGATCATTGTACTGAAGGCCACAGAATTTCCGATTTTCTATTGGAAGAGGAGGCCAAAGTAATCGTAGGGCCATTGTTTAGCGAACGCAGTAAGGTCGAGCTTAAGAATATGACCTTTAAGGCTCCCGGTATTCTGTCCAAAGCCGGAGTTAAAGTGGCCATGATGACGGATCATCCGGTTATACCCATACAATATCTGCCGGTATGTGCAGCCATAGCCGTCAAAGAAGGTATGGAGGAGATGGAGGCCTTAAAATCCATCACCATTAATGCTGCTGAGATTACGGGGATAGCCGATAGGGTAGGAAGCCTTGAGCCCGGGAAGGATGCCGATATAGTTATATTCGACGGGCACCCTCTGGAATTCCGTACCAGGGCGATTTGGGTATTTATCGACGGGTATGCTGTTAAAAAGCCGGAATAGAGCATTGATAAAAATTTTACTATGCTTTGATAAATTGTGTTATAATAGACGAGAAAACGCATAATTCAACATTTTATTACAGGACGATGTAGAATACACTATAGTATATAATATGATAAATAACTCAAGGTAAAATGAACATTCATTAACCATCATGAGTGCTATTAAGCAGCACGAAGAGAGACATGTATAATTTCAGCGGGTAGAGTGTATTCCACAAGATCCATGTTGAAAGCATATCGTATATGGAGGAATTGGAATGAAGAATAAAAGGTTTATTGTATTTTTCCTAATTTTAGCCCTTGGCATAGTGACTGTATCTGGCTGCCAGAGCGGGGACAAGTCCAGCGACATAACCGTGAAGGTAGCGGCATTAAACGGACCCACAGGTATGGGAATGGTAAAGATGATGGAAGATGCCAAGGATGACAGTACTTATAACTACGAATTCACTACCGTTGGCGCCCCTGATGAGCTGTCAGGCAAGATAATCAGCGGAGAATTTCAGATAGCAGCGCTGCCTACCAACATGGCATCGGTTATCTATAACAAGACTGATGGGCAGATTCAGCTTGTTGCCATAAATACCCTTGGTGTTCTATATATATTGGAAGACGGGGAGGACATACAGGAAATAGCCGATCTAAAGGATAAAAAGATCAACGTCAGTGGCAAGGGTGCCACGCCTGACTATATACTCCAATATCTCTTAAAGGAAAATGGATTGGATGCCGAAAAGGATGTAGAAATAGATTTTTCCATGCAACATGCCGACTTGGCCGCTGCAGTGGCAGAAGGTGACGTTAGTATTGCCCTGCTACCTGAACCCCATGTTACTTCAGCCCTTATGAAAAATGAAAATCTAAGGATTGCTCTGGATGTAACCAAGGAATGGGAGAAGGTAGCTGGAGATGAAAATCCTCTGCCCATGGGATGTATAGTGGTGCAAAAGGATTTTGCAAAGGACAACCCCAAAATAATGAAGGATTTCCTGGACAGATATGAAGAATCAGTTAATTGGGTCAATGAAAATCATGAGGAGGCAGGCCAGCTAATAGAGAAGCACGGTATCCTTCCCAACGGTAAGTTGGCTGAGAAAGCTATACCAAAAGCCAACATAGTATTTTTGGACGGAGAAAAGTCTAAGAGTCCGATGAATGCCTTTTTAGAGGTGTTGTATGAGCTAAATCCTGCATCTGTGGGAGGGAAGCTTCCCGATGAGGCCTTCTACTATACCAAATAATAAAAAAATAGCCAGACCACTTATAATACTTTTTTGGCTCGGGGTTTGGGGGGGAGTTTCTCTTTTGATAAACAGGGAGATTTACCTTCCCTCCCCCATAAGAACACTTAGGGCATTTATTGAATTGTCCACAACGGCAGAATTTTGGTCCAGCATAGCCATGACCTTTATTAGGGTAGCCATAGGCTTTCTGGTATCATGTCTGGCGGGAGTAATCCTTGGTATACTGTGCGGCCTGAATAGATTTCTTTACGATGCCTTTAATCCATTGGCTATAACAATAAAGTCCACCCCGGTTATGTCCGTTATAATCATTGCCCTTATATGGTTTCAATCGGGGCAAGTGCCAATATTTGTGTGCTTCTTAATGTGCTTTCCTGTAATATGGACCAATGTAGTCCAGGGTGTAAAACAGGTTGATAAGCGATTGCTGCAGATGGCCAAGGTGTATAAGGTGGACCGATGGCATATTTTAAAAGGGATCTATATTCCATCGCTAACCCCCTACCTGATGGCGGGCATTATAACATCTTTGGGATTTGGCTGGAAGGTAACGGTGGCAGCGGAGGTATTGAGTAGCCCCAAGTATTCCATAGGCGGGCATCTCTATAATGCAAAGGTATACCTGGAATCCCCAGAACTGTTTGCCTGGACCAGTGTGGTCATTGTCCTAAGCTTTGCCTTTGAATATCTGTTTAAAAGGATTGCAGCTAATATGACTAACCATAGTCATTAGGAAGCTGTAGTATTATGGGGAGAAAGATACGATGATTAGGCTGAAGAACATATATAAGGCATATGATGATCTGGTGGTTTTAAAGGATTTTAACATAGACTTTGAAGATGAGAAGATAACGGCTTTGCTTGGACCGTCCGGCTGCGGAAAGACCACCCTGTTAAATATAATAGCAGGCCTTGAAGCTTATCAATCAGGGACAATAGAAGGCCTTGCGGATAAAACCTTCAGCTATATCTTTCAGGAGGACAGGCTCCTTCCCTGGGCTACAGTTGAGGGAAATATAAGGTTTGTTTTGGAAACGAGATATGATGAAGAAACGATAAGGACCATTTTAAATAAGTATATAGAGATGGTGGGACTTGAGGATTATAGGACCTATTACCCGAACCAACTAAGCGGCGGGATGAAGCAGCGGGTGGCTATTGCTAGAGCCTTTGCCTACCCGTCGGATATACTCCTCATGGACGAGGCTTTTAAGGGCCTTGATATGGAACTAAAGATTGGGCTGATCCAATCTTTTTTAGCCCTTTGGAAGAAGGACAGAAGAAGGGTAATAATGGTAACCCATGATATTAATGAGGCTATGGATATAGCCCACGATATCTATATTTTGGGCGGAAGACCCCTTGAAATAAAGGAGAAAAGGGCCGGGAAAAATAAATAGTTTTTTCGGGCCTTGATTTTTTACGTGATATTAGTTATTATATAGGCGAAAGCCGAATAAAATTTACTATCTTCGGGGCAGGGTGAAATTCCCTACCGGCGGTACAGCCCGCGAGTCCTTAAATTAAGGATTGACCCAGTGTAATTCTGGGGCCGACAGTTAGAGTCTGGATGGGAGAAGGTGGTGTTACTATGTTTATATTGCATGGCATTGAATGATCCCCCCGAAGTTTTGGGGGGATTTTATTATGGAAAATTATTGGATCAAACAGCATTAATTCAGCCAACCGTATTTGCCAAGGTAATAAAACTGATCAAGAGGAGGATTAAGATGGTTGAACAAGAATCTATAAGGAAACAAGTGTTGTCAAAGAAGATATTTTCCTTAACCGGGATAGTTAAGGTGGGACTGTTATCTGCAATAGCTTTTGTATTGATGCTATTGGAATTTCCCATGCCTATATTTCCCGCCTTTTTGAAAATGGATATAAGCGATCTGCCCGCTTTAATCGGAGGCTTTTCTCTGGGGCCTATGGCAGCTATAATAATAGAGTTTATAAAGAACATATTCCACATCATATTTAAGAATGATGGAACAGGTGGAGTAGGGAATCTGGCTAATTTCTTAGTGGGTATCAGCTTTACTGTGCCAGCGGCAATTGTATATATTAGGAACAAGACCCGTAGGAGTGCTCTTATAGGGATGGTTCTTGGTACCCTATTTTTGGTATTATTGTCCTCGTTGGCTAACTATTACGTCCTGATTCCCTTTTATACCAAGCTCTACTTCGATGGTAATTTAGAGAATCTTCTGGCTGTTATGGCTGCTGCCAACAAAAATATTACCAATGTTAAGCTCTATGTTCTATACGCTGTTATTCCCTTTAACCTGATAAAAGCCCTCGTTACCTCGTTAATTACTCTACTGATCTATAAAAGGGTATCCCCAATATTAAAAAAATAGATATAGGTTAGTTAAACATCGGGTTCTATAATAGTGCCCGGTGTTTTTTTGTTGAATCCCTTGTTAGAGGGTATAAATAAGGATATAATAGTTATGATTTTGGTTTAAGCTGTATGTTTTACGATTAACATTATCAATGAAGTCATCCGCTTCTCAATAGCTCATTACCTAAGATAATGAACTAGTATAAGAAATTAATATAGAAAGTATAAAGCAATAAATCTATTGGTTATATTTCGTGACATATATGGAAATGAATCACAATATTAATGGGGAAATGAAGAGTATGATAGAGATAAATACTTATTCAGAAAAGGATACGCTAAGATTAGGCAAAAAAATAGGGTCATTGGCCTGGCCGGGTATGATAATCCTGTTAGAAGGGGATTTGGGGACGGGGAAAACCGTCTTGACCAGGGGATTGGCAAGAGGGCTTGGCATAGAAGAACCCATTACCAGCCCTACATATACATTGATCCATCAATACCAGGGCAGGTTGCCTTTATATCATTTTGATATATATAGGTTGAACGATGCCGAGGAGATGTATGATTTGGGATACGAGGATTTTTTTTACGGACAAGGGGTCACAGTTGTGGAATGGCCCGAAAGGATGGAATATCTTCGACCCCATGAATACCTGGGCATCAGCATAGAAAAAGTCCCTGACAATAGCGTGGACAAGCGTAATATTAGGATGGTCCCTGTGGGTAGGATATATGAAGAGTTTGCAAAGGAATGGATAATATGATGGTATTGGCAGTTGAATCCTCCGGAACGGTTGCAGCTGTAGCCGTAGCCAATGAGGATAAGTTAGTGGGTGAGTTTTTCCTTGATCATAGGAGAACCCATTCCCAACAGTTGCTCCCCTTGCTTGAGGGGCTTTTAAATAGCTTGGATATGGAACTTGGGGATATGGATATATTTGCCGCTTCCAACGGTCCCGGCTCTTTTACCGGCCTGAGGATCGGGATTGCAACGGTAAAGGCTCTAGGGCAGGCACTCAATAAGCCGGTTGTGGGTGTACCCACTTTGGATGGTTTGGCGTATAATCTAATCTCAAGGGAAGGGCTTATCTGCCCGATCATGGATGCCAGGAGGGAGCAGGTATATACCTCAATCTATAGATCTGGGAGCAGTGCACATAGTATCAGAGCAGGATTGGAACGACTTGACGAGTATATGGCCCTTCCGGTAGCGTCCCTTATTGAAAAACTTAAGGCTTATAACGAGCCCGTTCTATTTAATGGGGACGGAGTTATACCATACTGGGAAATAATCAAGGAAGAAATGGGGGAAAAAGCTCATAGATCTCCTATTAGCCATATGATGCAGCGGGCTTCATCTATTGCCTGTCTGGCTTTGGAGATGGCACATTCCGGCCTCACACAGAATTATATGGAGTTGGTCCCCTTTTATCTAAGAAAATCCCAGGCTGAACAAAGATTCGGCCAAAGAGGGTAGAGGGAGGCAGGTTATGGATAAAATATGGGTGCGTCCTATGAAACGCGAGGATATAAGACAAGTCCTTAATATAGAAAGACTTTGCTTTCCTACCCCTTGGTCCTACGAGGCTTTCAGGGTCGAACTGGAGGGTAATCACTGTGCCAGATATGTAGTAGCGGAACAGGAGGGTATGGTTAAGGGCTATGGAGGTATGTGGATTATCCTGGATGAAGCCCATATAACCAATGTAGCTGTCCACCCCCACTATAGGAGCCAGGGTATTGGAGAGGCAATAATGAGGGCATTAATTGATACCGCCGTTAACCTAAAACTTGGGAGTATGACCCTGGAGGTCAGGGTATCCAACACCATAGCTCAGAACCTGTATAAAAAGCTAGGTTTTACCGGGGTTGGTATACGAAAGGGTTACTACACCGATGATGGAGAGGATGCCCTTATCATGTGGAAGGAAAAGCTCCCTTAGTTAATTTGTACAGGTATTAAGGCGGTGAATTATAGAGGTGGGGGGATCGTATGGGAAATATTACAGCAAGGTGGAGTACAAGGATTATCGGAATCCTAATAGCCATACTTATAATTTTAGTAACCTTTTTAACTGTTATTGATTGGGCTGCCTTTGATCTTAATTTTTATCGCAGGGAATATGAGAAACTGAACATACCCGAATCCACCGGTATGAATCAAGATGATTTACTCAAAGTCACACAAGAGTTGCTTGACTACATAAGGGGAAAAAGGGAAGATTTGATGGTTGTGGCTCCTGTTCACGGACAGGAAAGACAGGTATTCAACCAAAGGGAAATTGATCACATGGTGGATGTAAAGGATCTGTTCTCCTTGGGATTTAGGTTGAGGTGGATATCCCTGGGAATAATTATAATCCTAATTGGCTTGTTAATAGGCTTTAGGGGTAAAAGGTCAATAAGGGACCTTGCAACTTCCTATCTCCTGGTATTATCGATATTAATTATACTCGGCCTCATACTTATGGGGTTTATTCTCGTAGATTTCACAAAGGTATGGGATCAGTTCCATTATATTTTTTTCACAAATGATCTATGGATTCTTGATCCAAGGACGGATATTTTAATACAGATGGTTCCAGAGCAGTTTTTCTTTGATATGGTCGTTAGAATTCTAGGAACCTTTGGAGGGATCCTATTAGCCTTAGCTGTAGGTGCCATCTATGTACTATCCAAAACGAGATATGCCAGAGGGACAGGGGTGTAGAATAGCTACTGTTTATTAAGAAGAAATGGTAAAGATTGATATATTATTAAACCTCTTATGCTAATTCATAATCTAAGGTAATGAGCTATTGATAAGAAGTAGCGGTCAATAGGCATTACCGGCATATGATTGACTAGCACAACGCGTTAATTTAATCTTTTTAGGAGAAATGGTGAAACCATGAGCTATTTTAATCGGATGAAGGATAAAATAAAGAATATAGAAGCGAAAGAAGAAGTTATAATTCTGGGAATTGAGACATCCTGCGATGAAACATCTGTGGCAGTTGTAAGAAATGGCAGGGAGGTGTTGGGACATAAGATCGCTTCTCAGATTGAGCTGCATAGAAAGTATGGTGGTGTAGTACCGGAGATTGCATCCCGTAAACATGTAGAGGTTATAAACCCCCTGATCGATGAAACCGTAAAGGAGGCGGATATACCGCTTAGCGAGATGGACGGGATAGCGGTCACCTATGGTCCGGGACTGGTAGGGGCTTTGCTGGTGGGGGTCGCTACTGCCAAAGCCCTGGCTTATGGACTGGAAATCCCCTTAATTGGCGTTCATCATATAGAGGGTCACATAAGTGCTAACTATATAGTCCATGAAGATTTGGAACCCCCATTCCTGTGTTTGGTGGTTTCCGGTGGCCATAGTCATTTGGTACGGGTAATTGATTATGGCAGATATGAGATACTGGGCCAAACCTTGGACGATGCGGCAGGGGAAGCTTACGATAAAATAGCAAGAACCCTAAAGCTGGGGTATCCGGGAGGTCCTGTAATCGACAGGTTAGCCCAAAAGGGTGATCCCCATTTTGTGGAGTACCCGAGACCCTATATTAAGGATCCCCATTACAACTTTAGTTTTAGCGGTCTAAAGACGGCAGTCATTAACCACCTACATTCCATGGATCAGCGGGGACAGGAATACCGGGTGGAGAATATAGCGGCCAGCTTTCAGCAGGCTGTGGTGGATGTATTGGTGGATAAGACTATAAAGGCGGCAGAGGATACCAAATCCAAAAGGATAGTGCTGGCGGGAGGGGTAGCCGCCAACTCCGCTCTAAAGACACAACTTGGCAACAGGTGCCGGGAAAAGGGTATGGAACTGTACTACCCAACCCCTCTTCTTTGTACAGATAACGGCGCAATGATAGCTTCAGCGGGTTATTATAGGCTAAGGCGGGGTATTATATCCGATTTAACTCTAAACGCTATCCCTGGTTTGCCCCTTGCTTAGCTATATTACGAGTTTGTTTTCGGTTTCCGTATTCTTTATCTTGCTAAAGATATATTGTACCTTCATATTCTCGGATTTGGTCAATGTTTCAAAATCACCTATCAATATAAGTCTCTTTCTGGCACGGGACAGGGCCACGTTGGTTCGGCGGTAATCCTTCAAAAAGCCCGTTCGGGTGGTGGTGGTGCCTGGCGAAACATAGTTACTCCTAACCCAGTTAATTATAACGTTATCCTGCTCCCTGCCCTGAAATGAATCAATAGTATAGATGTTTTGCTCTATAAATCTCGAAATACCCTGGCTATACTCCCGGAAATATTTCGAGTGTTCCTCAAAGACCTCCCTTAGTTTTTCAGCATGGGCCTTATATGGTGTAATGATACAGATATCGCTTAGTCTTTCTCCCTCCTTAAGCAGATCCATGACCTTGTTGACGGATATCATAGCCTCCGACAGATTATAGAAGGTGGAATTGACTTCGGTTTCCATTCGCTCCCGTGGATCAATGAACTTTGAGGTATCTATGATCTCGATGGGTTTGGTAGCAAATTTCCTTTTCCTTATAGCGGGAGGAACCTGATAGTATTCGGAATCCAAATTCACAGACAGCTTTCCGTCATAGATCAAATCGGAGATAAAGGATATCATCAAGGGGTCCTGAGTACGATAGTTGATATCCAGGAAAACGCTGTTAAACCTGTGGACATCGGTTATCAGATACTCAAACATACTCTTTTGCAATGCTTCCCTTGTATACAGACTGATTTGTGGATCGTATTCCAACAGTATCTCATTCTGTATTGGAAAGGGGGGTATCTGCATATGATCCCCAATAATCACACATTTATTGGAGAACTGCATACTAAACAGGGTCTCCGGCACATCCATCTGGGAGGCCTCATCTATAATGAGCAGATCAAAATTGTTCTTTGAGATATTCCTATCCAGATAATATCCAAGTGGTGTACCTAGGACAATGCTGTTCTTACCCTTTAATAGGGCGGTATAGGTAGGGTTAGAGGTAGAAACGGTGTAGGCGTAGGGCAGATCCGATTTTAACTCAATATTGTTCCCTGTCCTCAAAACCCTTACATTGTCTTTCATAAGCTTTTCCAGGACATTGTCCACAGCAATATTGGTTTTTGCCAGTATTAAAACATCCTTACCTTCGTAATAGTATTGGAGGGCTATCTCCTTTATAAGGGTGGTCTTTCCTGTGCCCGGAGGTCCCTGGACAATGGTCAGGGTATTGTTAATCCCATCCATACTCCGCGCCAAGGCAACAGCCTGTTTTTGGGCCGGATTACGTACCAGGTCTTTGTTGTAATAGGACTCATCCGGGAGCATTTGGATATCTTCCAGTTTTAAGGGGTGTTCCTTCTTTAACCCCAAGACCGTGGACATAAGGGGCGAAAGGTTGTCGCGCTCTATGGCACTAACCACCCTATCCAAATAGGACATTAAAATGGTGCTATTGGAGTCCCTGGCGAGGGTAGCAATCTGGGAAACTTGCTTTTCTGTTGGATTATCCAGGGCCTTTAACTCAACTATATAGCCATCGTTGGTTTTC
>DGDX01000111.1:21869-23111 GCA_002385665.1 Firmicutes bacterium UBA3941 | reverse complement strand
AAAAAGATTACCTATTCAGTATTTACCAAACCCTGGAGAACCCAAACCATTGAGGAACTGGGGAGCTTCATAAAGGGGTTGGGTTTTGATGGGATCGAATTCCCCCTTAGAGAGGGGTATCAGGTTGAACCTGAAAATGCGGAAAAGGGTTTGCCGGAATTGGTAAACAGGCTTAAGGATTTTGGGCTTGAGGTTACCAGCGTTGCCAGCAGTACGGATGAGAGGGTATTTGCCGGATGTGCAAAGGCCGGGGTGCCCATCATTCGGATTATGGTAACTATCGACCCAGCCATAGGCTATATGGCTACGGAGGCAAAGGTTAAGAGGGAACTGGAGGGAATAATTCCCCTATGCGAAAGATATGGTGTTAAGGTTGGTATACAACATCATTTCGGCTTTTATGTCCAAAGTGCAATGGGCTTGTTACACCTGATCGAGGATTTCGATCCCAAGCATATTGGTGCCATATGGGATGCAGCCCATAGCGGTTTGGCCGGGGAGGAGCCGGAGATAGGCCTTGACATCGTCTGGTCCCATCTGTGCATGGTGAATCTGAAAAACGCCTTCTACAAACAGATCAACGGTCCCGAAGCGCCCGTAGCTGATTGGGATAGACATTTTACCTTGGGCAGGTACGGCCTGAGCCCATGGCATCGGGCTGCCAAATACCTAAAGGACAGGGGCTATGAGGGGGTTATTTGCCTGCCGGCGGAATATACCGATGAAGATAGGGTGAACGAGTATATAGCCCAGGATATAGGCTATGTAAAATCATTGTTCGAATAAGTAGATATTTAAGAACCAGTCTTGCCAGCGAATAATGCGCAGCCGAACAATACAAGAGGTGATAACACAAGAGGTTGATTGTATCGGATATATCAACCAGGTATAATTAAATATTTTACTGTGAAGGAGGAGAACTATGCAGGCGAACCAAAAGTTCAAGGTGGTCATGATCGGTGCCGGCGACCGGGCCAACAGCGTCATCTATCCATCCCTGGCAGACATGGACAATGTTGAAATTGCGGCTATTTGCGATATTGACAAGGAACGGTTAAACAAAACTGCTGATAAGTATGGTGTTGAAAGAAGATACGGTGAATCGGTCTATGATTATCAGAGAATGATAGAGGATGTTAAACCGGATGCCGTGTTTGCAATCGGTCAACCCCATCTGTTCTACGATATATGGATGTGGTGTTTGGAGAGAGGGCTGAATCTTTTTATAGAAAAACCTCTTGC
>DGDX01000111.1:20120-21572 GCA_002385665.1 Firmicutes bacterium UBA3941 | reverse complement strand
TTCCAAAGAAGGATGACACCCATGGTTATGAAACTCCGGGATGAATGTTTAAAACGCGGGCCTATAACCCATGCGGTTTGTAGGTTTTACAAGTGTGCACTCACCCCTAATCTGGGTGCCCGGGACCATATGATGGATGATACGGTGCATGCCATAGACACCTTGCGCTGGATATGCGGCGGGGAAGTGGTCAAGGTAGACAGCCATGTGAAGCGGGTACAGGTTCCTAATATCAATTTTATATCTGCAACCCTGCATTTTGATAACGGTTCCACCGGCTATTTAATCAATAGCTGGTCCAGCGGCCGCAGAATATTTTCTGTGGAAATTCATGCACCTGGCATCTGTGCGGAGGCTGAGCATGAGACCAGGGGATATCTATACGCGGACGGGGATACCAAAGGCATAGAATTTGATACCGCCAAAGTCGCTGGAAGCGATAAGTTCCATGTGTATACGGGTGTAGCAAATCTGTGCAATGAATTTATAGAGTGCTGTAAAGTCGGTACCCAGCCTTCATGTAATTTTTCCGATGCCGTAAAGACCATGGAGGTTGCCGAAATCATCCTGGCCCAGGCATTATTGGGGGGCAAGTGATCAACAGAATCAGAGATATAAAAGGGGATGAGGATCGATGCAAAGAAGAAGGTTAGGAAAGACGGACATACATGTAAGCCCCATTGGAATGGGTTGCTGGTCCTATGGCGGCGGTGAGTACTGGGGCGAGCAAAGTCAAAGGGATGTAGACTATATAGTCAGCATGGCATTGGATCTTGGTATCAACCTCTTTGATACCGCAGAGATGTATAACGCCGGAGCCAGCGAGGAATCCCTGGGGAAGGCACTGAAGGGAAAAAGAAGCAGGGCGATTATATGCTCCAAGGTCAGCCCATCCAACGCATATGCCAATACATTGGAGCGGCATTGTGAGGCCAGCCTCCGAAGATTGGGGACCGATTATATTGATGTCTATATGTTACACTGGCCCCTGGACCCCATATCAATCAAGCATTTTTCAAGTGATCCCCAAAAGATTGCCCAGCCGCCCACGGTAGAGGAGGCCTTTGAATCCTTAGAGAAACTAAAAAAACAGGGTAAGATACGGGAAATCGGGATAAGCAACTTTGGGGTCATGCAGATGGAAGAGGCATTGGCCACTGGAGTTGAAATCGCAATTAATGAAATGCCTTACAATATATTATCCAGGGCTATAGAAAAGGAAATCCTGCCTTTTTGCATAGAGAAAAATATATCCGTTATCAGTTCAATGGCTCTTCAGCAAGGGCTCTTGGCCGGGAGATATAAAACAGCAGACGATGTACCACCCCATCAGGCCCATTCCAGGCATTTCAGGCATGAACGGGGACGTGGAACCTCGAGGCACGGTGGTTCAGGGGCAGAGGACGAGATCTTTAAAGCCATCGATAGCCTTAGAGACATTGCCGACGATTT
>DGDX01000111.1:9246-19845 GCA_002385665.1 Firmicutes bacterium UBA3941 | reverse complement strand
GCATGTGCCCTTGTTGGATCCAGAAATAAAGAGGAACTGATGACAAATATGGGGGCAATCGAAGTGGATCTAAGTCCGGAGATAGTTGCTGAAATAGACAGCTTAAGTGAGCCTGTCCTTGAAATACTGGGTGACAATCCAGACTATTACGAGAGTCTGGAAAATACCAGAATACGGTGATAGAATATTGTAGTGGCAGGTAATGGTTGTCAAAGATATTCTAAAATTACCAGCCGATATTTGCTTGTTGGAATAATATTTAGGACTTATTTTGTGTAGGCGAGTTAGAAAGGGAGGGGGAAATAGGATGAAGATAAAGGAGATGGAACTGTTTAAGGTACCGCCGCGCTGGCTTTTTCTTAAGATTACCACCGAATCCGGGTTGGTAGGATGGGGAGAACCGGTGGTTGAGGGTAAGGCTGACAGCGTTGCTGCAGCTGTCAAAGAGATGGAGGATTATCTGATCGGCAGAAATGCCGGCGATATAGAGGATATATGGCAGGTCTTGTATAGGGGTGCCTTTTATCGGGGCGGGCCAATACTCTCCAGCGCCATATCCGGAATAGAGCAGGCCCTTTGGGACATAAAGGGGAAGGCCTTAAATGTACCCGTCTATGAGCTCCTGGGAGGGGCAGTCCGTGATAAGATCAGGGTCTATTCCTGGATTGGTGGGGATCGTCCTTCCAATGTAGCAGAAGCCGCCCAGGAAAAATTCGATCAGGGCTTTACCGCAATAAAGATGAATGCCACAGGTGAGATGGGTTGGATAGACTCATTCTCAAAGGTTACCGAGGCGGTGGAGAGGGTACAGGCCATACGGGATAAACTGGGATACAAAATGGATATTGCCGTTGATTTTCATGGGCGGATTCATAAGGGAATGGCAAAGGTCCTTATGAAGGAATTGGAGCCCTTCAAGCTCATGTTTGTTGAAGAACCCGTACTGACGGAAAACGAGGAAGCTTTTGTAGAACTCCAAAGGCATACCACCACCCCAATCGCTACGGGGGAGAGGAATTATACCAGGTGGGGATTTAAAACCATTCTTACCCGTGGTGGCGTAGATATTATCCAGCCCGATCCAAGTCATGCGGGGGGAATCCTTGAAACCAGAAAGATTGCCGCTATGGCAGAGGCCTATGATATAGCCGTTGCACTTCATTGTCCCTTAGGTCCCATTGCACTGGCTACCTGCCTGCAGATTGACTTTTGTACCCCCAATGCCTTTATACAGGAGCAAAGCCTGGGCATCCACTATAATCAGGGTTCGGATCTCCTGGATTATCTGGAGGATTCCACCGTATTTAAGTATGACAATGGATATGTTCTTAAACCAACCGAACCCGGCCTGGGAATTACAATAAACGAAGAACATGTCAGGCGGATGGCGGAAGTCGGACATCAATGGAAGAATCCCGTTTGGAGGGATGAGGACGGCGTTGTTGCCGAATGGTAGGGAATAAGCCAGGGACATGGAATGGAGGTAGCAATGGGTAAGGATAGAGAATTGTCTGTAGGTATTATAGGGGCAGGCGGAATCGCCAATAACGTACATATACCGTGTTTGCTTGAAATGAATAATGTAAGGATTGAGGCTGTATGTGATATAATTGAAGCCAGGGCAGAGAGTATAGCCCAGAAGTTCAATATACCCAACTGGTATACCAATTATCACAAGATGGTATCGGATATAGACTTTGATGCAGTTTTTATACTGGTACCCCCGGATCAAACCTTCCGTATAACATATGACTGTCTAAACTATGGATTGGATATTTTTGTAGAAAAACCTTTAGGGATAACGTCCTTTCAGGCACAAACCCTTGCTGATAAGGCCCGGGAAACTGGATCTATAGTCCAGGTGGGCTTTAATAGGAGGTACATCCCCCTCGTAAGAGAGGTTTTAAGGGTAATAAAAGATGAAACAACCATAACCCAGGTAGAAGGATGCTTCTTTAAAAACACCTCCGCCAGGTTTTATGACGGATGTGCAAGTTCATTCATATGTGATACAATACACGCCATCGATTTAGTGAGGGCTATTGCCGGTGGCCAGCCCAAGAATGCCGCAACCTTGGTCAACCAATATAACAGCCCGGTTCCCAATAGCTGGAATTCAATCATAGAATTTGATAATGGTGTTACGGGGATTATAAAATCCAACTACCAAACGGGGGGACGGGTTCACGCCTTCGAGATTCACGGCCATACCGCCAGTGCCTATATCAATCTGGGCTTTGGGGGATTTGAATGTGACGCAAAGATTATTTTCCATAGGGGCAGGCAATCTCATTCCGCTGCTTCTGCCGGCGAAGGAGATGTGGAAGTAATTCACTATGATGGTAAGACCCTGGCAGGGAGCGATGACTACCACAAATATTACGGTTTCTTTGATGAGGTCTGCGTATTTATAAATAGCATCCAAACCCGCCAAACCCCCGAGGCAAACCTTGATGAAGCTGTAAAAACCATGGCACTTGCTGAAATGCTGGTAGATAAGCGGATCTAAGATGATGGTCAGGTTCCCTTACCTCATCTGTATATGGCAGATCAAACACGATATCCAAGGAATTGGCCAATTAGCGGTAGCCTTATTGATAAGGGCTACCGTAGATTCTGTAGTAAAATAGGGAATATGGGAGGGTGTCAAGTGGACGTTAGTAAAATCGGTAGGCCGGTAAGGATAACAAGTATAAGCTTTAATGACAGAAGCCTGGAAGAAATCGCTGGGATAGTGGATTCAGAGGGCGCAAAGGGGACCGATATCATTGCCCTGCCTGAGACCTGGAGGGGTCCTCAACTTGAAACAATCCATGGTGAAACCATAAGGACAATGTCCCGCCTGGCGAAAAAGCATAATACCTATATAGTGTGTCCCATATTCAGGGATGTGGATGGCAAACGCTATAATTCCGCAATACTTCTGGACCGCAGCGGAAACCCAATATGCATTTACGATAAAGTCTATCCCTACCATGAGGAGTTTAAACTGGATCCACCTGTAGAGGTAGGCACGGAGGTTCCCGTGATCGATACGGATTTTGGCCGTATAGGGATGGTCATATGCTTTGATGTCAACTTTCCCGAGGTCTGGAAGCGGCTGGCTGATCAGGGGGCAGAGCTGGTTATATGGGTAAGCGCTTATTCGGCAGGTACTTCCCTCTTAGCCCATGCCCTTAATCACAACTATTATATTGTATCCTCAACCCTGGCCGGTGATTGCATAGTCTATGATATTAACGGAAGGGAGTTACTAAACGAAAAAAGCCCGGGGATCAATATAAGCAGAATAACCTTGGATCTGGATCGCGGGATTTACCATGAAAACTATAACCTGGAGAAACGGGACAGACTGCTTAAGGATTATGAAGGGAGTATAGTGCAGGATTTCCATATGGAACGTGAGGAGTGGTTTGGTCTGCGAGCGACTGTAGCAGGTATTAGTGCACGGGAAACAGCTAAAAAATACGGCATGGTAGAACTAAGGGATTACAGGAACCAAAGCCGGAATAAAATAGACAAAATGCGGGGACAGCCCTTGGCTAGCAATAACGGGTAAAGGAGGATAAAACTAATTAAAAGGGCTTAAGGGGTTTACCTGCGTAGATTAATTTATCTTATTTACTGTTAAGGAGGGCTTATATGTCTATAGTAGATATCAGCAATGATTATTTGTACTATCAACGAGGACGTGAGAAAATACGCATTGAACCTTGGGGTAAGGACAGCTTACGTATACGTGTTACATACTCGGAATCATTTTTGGATGAAAACTGGGCACTAATGCCAGAGGCCAGGAGGGGAGATGGGGATGTTGAACTAAATCATGATAAAGAAAACAATACTGTCTCCATCCGAAATGGTAAAATCACTGCTATTATCGATGGGCACGGCTATATCGCCTATTATAATCAAAATGGTAAGGAACTGACACGCGAGTACTGGCGTAACCGAATTGATTTAACTCAGTATTGTGTACCTGTCAATTATAAGGCCCGGGAGTTTAAACCGATTATAGGTGGCGATTGGAAGGTAACAGCATATTTTGAAGCTTATAGCGATGAAAGGCTCTATGGTTTGGGACAATACCAGGAGAAATATCTCAACCGCAAGGGTCTCACCCTGGAACTGTCTCAGCGTAATTCACAGGCCTCTATTCCTTTCATGATCTCAACCAGGGGTTATGGATTTTTATGGAATAACCCAGCCCTGGGTCGTGTAACCCTGGGTTTGAACCGTACAGAATGGGTCGCAAATTCCACTAAACAGATGGATTACTGGATCACTGCCGGGGATACTCCAGCGGATATTATGGAGAACTATACCGGTGTAACGGGTCGTGTCCCTATGATGCGTGACGATGTGATGGGTTTTTGGCAGAGCAAACTCCGTTATCGCACCCAGGAGGAACTGATGACGGTTGCCCGCGAATATAAACGCCGTGGCGTTCCCCTTGACGTCATTGTAGTTGATTTTTTCCATTGGCCCAAGCAAGGGGATTGGAAGTTCGACCTAAAGCATTGGCCCGATCCTGATGCCATGATCAGGGAACTTAACGATATGGGAACCAGGCTGATGGTCTCAATCTGGCCTACGGTTGACGTAGAGAGTGAGAATCATGCGGAACTTGCTGAGATGGGCGGCCTGATACAGGCAGACCATGGTAATCTGTACAGCACCTTTATGGGATATACTACCTATTACGATGCGACACATCCGGGAGCGAATGAGGTAGTCTGGCGGGCAGTAAAGAAGAATTATTTCGACAAGGGTATCGATTTATTCTGGTTGGATCAGGCAGAACCTGAAACAGCTTCCAACGATATGGAAAACGTACGTTATCATATTGGTTCAGGGGCTCAGGTAGCCAATATATACCCCTTCTTTTATTCCAAGGCTTTTTATGATGGTATGACCGCTGCCGGTATGGATAAGGTCCTTAATCTGGTAAGGTGTGCCTGGGCCGGAAGTCAACGTTTTGGCACCCTGCTATGGTCCGGTGATGTTTATTCTTCCTGGCGAACACTGCGTGAGCAAATTTGTGCCGGTCTATCCGCCTCCGTTTCCGGTATCCCATGGTGGACCTGCGACATTGGCGGCTTTATTGGTGGTTATACTGACGATCCCGATTTTCATGAGTTGTTTATTCGCTGGTTCCAGCTAGGTGCTTTTTTACCTGTTTTCCGCTTACATGGTGAAAGACTACCCCACTGGCCCTGCGAAGGTATGCGTTATAAGGCTGAAAATGGTGATCCACAGTTTGGTTCAGGAGCTGATAACGAGATTTGGAGTTATGGTGAGGACAATTATGAGATCTGCAGGAAGTATATTCTAATGCGCAAGAAGCTATTCCCATACATTAAGCGCACCATGAGACAGGCTCATGAAAAGGGTACCCCCGTAATACGCCCACTGTTCTTTGCTTATCCTGAAGATACAACGGGATACGATTATGAGGACACCTATATGTTTGGTGATGATATTCTTGTATCACCCGTATATGAGCCTGGTGTTACAGAAAAGGTGGTTTACCTGCCAAAAGGCGAGCATTGGCGGGAAGTAGCTACCGGTAAGGTGTATGAGGGTGGTCAATGCGTAACTGCTGTTGCACCTATAGACACAATCCCACTGTTTATACGACAGGGTAGTGATGTGGAGCTGTAATCCAACTCGCTTATATGGTCATACCCGTTGCTATTTATGGAGATTTGGGATAGGATTAGTTACAAAGACACCTTGTTAATAAAATTTTTGTGCGGAAGGGTGATTTATTATGTCCATGGAACAAAAGAGTAGGCGTATTGGTATCGGATCAGTTGGCCTGGGTAATATATCCAAGGGTGTACATCTGCCCGGAATAGAAAGAAGTCCGGATTTAAAGCTGGTAGCCCTGTGCGACATTGATCCCAAAGCATTAAAAGAGGCGCAGGAAAAGTATAACATACCCGATTCCCACTGCTTTACCAACTATCAGGACCTTATTAATTGTCCGGATGTTGAAGCTGTGGATATATCCACACCCAACGACAGCCATTTTGAAATTGCCTATGCTGCGGCTATGGCAGGTAAACCCTATGCCCTGGAAAAGCCAATAACCATGACCAGGGAAGAGGCTGACAAATTGGCTGAGATAACCAGGGAAAAGGGCTTAAAGAGCATGGTATGCTTCTCCTACCGCTTTATACCCGCTGTCAGGTATATGAAGGATATAATCGACAGGGGACTTATCGGCGATATTTATCATGTAAGTATGCAGTATTTCCAGGCATGGGGTCTTCCTGATGCCAATGTTCCCCTTGTATGGCGTTACATAAAGGAGAGAACAGGCTCCGGTGCCTTGGGCGATCTTGGTTCCCATGGAATAGACCTGGTTCGTTTTGTAACAGGTAAGGAGTATAAAAAGGTAATAGGTCATGCAGGTACCTTTGTACATGAGAGGAAGATACCCGGAAGCGACGAAACAGGCAAGGTGGATGTTGATGACTTCTGCAACTACATGGCCGAAATGGACGGGAATACATCCGTAAACTTCCAGATTACCCGCTTTGCATATGGAAGGGGCAATTATCAGAGGATGGAGGTATACGGAAGCAAGGGAGCCATGGTATACCACCTGGACGCAACTCCCAATACCAATGAAATTGAAGTCTGTATGGGTGAGGTAAACCGTGAAGCCCGGGTATTTACCAAGCTGCCTATACCGGATAAATTCAAGGCAGACCAAATGCAATCCTTTGCCGACATACTCAAGGATAAGGGTGACGACTTAGCTGCAACAATATTTGACGGTCAGAGAAATCAACATGTGCTGGACAGTATTCTTGAATCTGTTGAAAAGGGCGAATGGGTAACATTATAAAATACAAAGGAGTGTTTTGAATGGGTAAGATAAAGGTAACGGTATGGAACGAATACCTGCATGAGGTGGAAGTACCGGAGATTGGTGAAATATATCCGGAAGGTATCCACAATTGCATAGGTAATTTTCTAAAGGAAGCAGGCATGGATGTAAAAACCGCTACTCTGAGGATGCCTGAGCACGGCCTGACTGAAGAGGTCTTGAATGATACCGATGTTCTGATTTGGTGGGGACATATGGCCCATAACCAGGTAGAAGATGAGATCGTAGACAGGGTTTATAAAAGAGTCATGGACGGGATGGGGTTGATAGTCCTGCATTCCGGCCACGCCTCCAAAATCTTCAGTAAAGTCTGCGGTACTGATACCGGATTGTTAAGGTGGCGCGAAGACGGGGACAAGGAGATCCTTTGGGTGGTCGATCCCAGCCATCCCATCGTAGACGGTCTGGATGAGAAAATAATCATACCCAGCGAAGAAACCTACGGCGAGCATTTTTGCATTCCAAAACCTGATGATCTGGTGTTTATCAGCTGGTTTGAAGGCGGAGAGGTTTTCAGGAGCGGATGCTGTTACTATAGAGGCAAGGGCAAGGTATTCTACTTCCGACCCGGCCATGAGACCTTCCCAATCTACCATCAACCGGAGATACAAAAGGTAATAACCAATGCGGTTAAATGGGCTGCTCCCATAAAATTCCCGGAATTAACTTATGGGAATACAAAACCTGTAGTAGAAATTAAGAAGTAAGGCAGGGCTTTTCGAAAGACTCTGGTGAATAGATCAAATAGATACGGACTGATTGAGTTGTCACCTCCCATTACAGGAGGTGACAACCTTTTTATTCACAAAAATAATTATTTAGGGTATAATATGGATATTATCCAAAAATTCGGTTGGATAAGGTGTAAATAATATGTATACTATGTATTCATATCTATTCTTCATGGCCAAAAGAGCAGAATAAGAAGGCCGAAAGGAGTAGGATAAAATGAAGGATATTATCATAATAGGCGGTGGTATTGCAGGATTGACGGCGGGCATGTATGCCAAACGGGCCGGTATGGATACCATATTATTCGAAAGGATGTTTCCGGGAGGCCAGGCCGCTACCACATACAGCATAGAAAATTATCCGGGGTTTGTGGAACCCATCAGTGGTCCGGATTTCTCCATGAAACTTGAGGAGCACGCCCGGAAATTTGGACTGGAAATTCTCTACGACGATGTCAATGAGATTATAGTAGATGGGGACGTTAAAAAAGTAGTCACCGATGGACAGGTCTACGAAACCAGGACTATCATCTTAGCCACAGGGGCCAGTCCCAAGGAACTGGGCCTGAACAAGGAAGATCTATTCAGGGGCAGGGGTGTTTCCTACTGTGCCACCTGCGATGGTACCTTCTATAAGGATAGGGTTACGGCTGTCGTAGGGGGAGGGGATACTGCCTTGGAAGATGCCTATTTCCTTGCCCAATATGCTTCCAAGGTCTATCTGATCCATCGGAGGGATCAGTTCAGGGGGCTTAAGATCCTCCAGGACAGGGTCCTAAAGCATGAAAAGATTGAGGTCCTTTGGGATACAGTAGTGGAATCCATATTAGGGGAAGAGCAGGTGGAAGGAATCGAGGTCAGGAACGTAAAGACCGGTCAGACCACCCGGCTGGACCTTGACGGATTCTTTGTTGCCATTGGAATTAAGCCCAACAGTGAGTTGGCAAAGGGCAAGTTGGATATGACCCCCGATGGTTTTATTATTGGGGATGAATCAATGAATACAAGCGTACCGGGAGTATTCGTCGCAGGCGATGTGCGTTATAAGCCGGTATGGCAGCTGGTAACTGCGGCTTCCGATGGGGCCATAGCTACACTCTCAGCCCAAAGATATATTATGGAGAATTTCGGCTAGGAATCGAAACAGATATACAGGAATAATCGGCGTTTCATAAATGAATTATGGCATTGAGGGCTGCACCTTGCAAGAGTGTATCATTTTGGAACGCCTTAATAAATAAGAAGGTGACATCATGGGAAGATTATTTGGAACTGACGGGGTCAGGGGTTTAGCAAACGAGAAGCTAAACTGTGAACTGGTCTATAAACTGGGTCAGGCAAGTGCCAGGGTATTATCTCTGGCCCAATATAAGCCCAGAATATTGGTTGGAAGGGATACCAGGCTATCGGGAGATATGCTGGAGGCGGCTTTGATAGCCGGTATATGTTCCGTAGGCTCAGAGGCCAGGGTAGTAGGGGTAATGCCTACTCCCGCTGTGGCCTATCTTGCCAGACACTATAAGGCGGATGCAGGGATTGTGATATCTGCCTCCCATAATTCTATGGAATACAATGGAATAAAGATATTTAACAATCAGGGATATAAGCTGTCCGATGAACTGGAAGAAAAGATCGAAAGCATAATATTGGATGGCGGAGAGAGCATTACCTATCCAACGGGTATAAACGTCGGACGTATAGTCAGGGTAAAAAATGCCTCAAGACATTACGAGAGTTTCTTAAAAGGAACCATAGATACCACTTTAGAGGGTCTGAAGCTGGTGGTGGACTGCGCCAATGGTTCATCCTACAGGATCGCACCGCAGATCTTCTCAGAACTCGGAGCCGAGGTCCACACCATATACAACGATCCCGATGGGATCAATATCAACAACCTATGCGGTTCCACCTATCCCGATAAGCTTCAGGATCATGTAATAGAGACCGGTGCCGATTTGGGACTGGCTTTTGACGGAGATGCAGACAGGTTAATTGCGGTAGATGAGAATGGGGAGCTGGTAGATGGTGACCAGTTACTGGTGATCTGCGGCCTGGATATGAAGAAGAGGGGCCTGCTCAAAAAGGATACGGTGGTGGGCACCGTTATGAGCAATATGGGCTTTGATGAGGCCTTTAAAAAGGCGGGATGCAAGGTTGTAAAGACCAATGTCGGGGATAGATTCGTACTTGAGAAGATGTTGGAGGAAGGATACAACCTGGGCGGAGAGCAGTCCGGCCATATTATCTTCCTGGATTACAACACTACAGGGGATGGTATCTTAACGGCCCTTCAGTTGTTGTCAATTTTGAAGCGGGAAAGAAAATCCCTCTCCCAATTGGCCTCCGCCATGGAGAAATATCCCCAGGTATTGATAAATGCCAGAGTAAATGAGTCCCGTAAAGGGGAGTTCGACAAGGATCCGGAGATTCAGAAGGAGATAAGGACCATAGAGGACAGGTTTAAAGGCAGGGGCAGGGTGCTCATCCGGCCTTCCGGAACGGAACCCCTGATCAGGGTTATGATAGAGGGCAAGGATCAGGCGGAGATCGAAGAGTATGCCGTCGGTCTGGCCAGGTTAATTGAGGAAAGATTAAATTAACAGGTCTTATTGTAACATGGATAACTAAAGCAGTAGGCTATTTGGATCAGGAGTCTACTGCTTTTTCATTACAGCTTATGGAACTCTATCCAGTATATTATCCATAATGAAGGTTTACATTTAGCTGATACCTACTATATAATTGAACTATATGTGTGGGTAAGAAAAAGGCCGGGAAATGGCCTTTATACAATACCTATAGATCCTATATGCAGCGAAATTGATTAATGTGTCGTGATAATTCATTAACTTATTGCCTATCAAAGGTAATGAGCTATTGATAAGCGGATGACTTCATCGATTTGGCTAAGAAAACTTGGCTTATGGAATGCAGAAAAGCCGTAGCTTTAAGCAGGACGCTTAAAGC
>DGDX01000111.1:4718-9009 GCA_002385665.1 Firmicutes bacterium UBA3941 | reverse complement strand
AAGCCTTGGTTTTCTCCAAATCGAAGCGATCAATAGCCATTACCACTATATGTCTTACTAGCATAATAGGTTAATTCAGGATTATGAATATAGTCATAAAAATAGGGCTGCGTAGGGTGCACGAATAAAAAGGAAGGAATTGATAGAATGAAAAACAGGAGGATATTGGCCCTTGCGCTAGTTCTGATAATGGCCACTTTAATAGGATGTTCTTCAAAAACGGGAAATGATGATTTCAAGGATAAAACTGTAGTTGGCACGGTCAACGGAGAAAAGATCACCAAAGGTGAATTCAACGTTCTATATAATCAGATGAAGCAAAACTACTATATAACTGAGGAAGATGAAGAGGATCCGGAGCAACAGGAGATGATAGCTCAGCTGAAATCGGAACTATTGGATCAGCTGGTGATGGAAAAGCTGATAGATCAGAAAGCCAGGGAGGCGGGTTTCGAGGTTACGGAAGAAACTATAGAGGAAGCTCGTTTGGAATTTGAAGGGATTATTGCCGACCTGGCAGCTCAGATGGAGATAATAGATCAGGAATCAGAAGAGGGACAGGAGCAGGAAAAAGAGGACTATACAGCTGAAGCCAGGGCCTATGTAGAGGACGAATTGGCTGCTATGGGTCATACCAAGGATGGATTTATAAACTTATTAGCCCACCAGATGACTATAGAAGCGTTTATAGAATCCTTGCTGGAGGACGTAGAGGCCAACGAGGATGAGATTGAGGAGTATTATAACGAAAGGCTGGAGAGCCAGAAATCAGACATCACCGGCATAGACTATGAAGAAGTGGAGCTCTTCAGGCCGGAAGAGGTTAGGGTAAAACATGTGCTTATAGGGTTATCCCAGGAGGATCTGGATAAATATGATCAGCTTATGGCTGATGGCAAGGAAACAGAAGCAAAAGAGCACTTGGAAGAAAAGCTGAAGGAAATCGAACCAAGGGCTATGGAAGTGCTGGAAAAGGCCCAAATTGGAGAAGACTTTGAAAAGCTGATTGAAGAATATGGGGAAGATCCGGGTATGGAGAACAACTCTGTAGGCTATATAGTAAGGCGGGATGGAGATTTTGTGCCGGAATTTGAAGAGGCGGCCTTTAACCTGAAGGAAGAAGGGGAAATATCCGGTCTGGTTGCCACAGATTTCGGCTACCATATCATAAAATTCTATGAGAGATATCCACAAAAGATATTTACCCTGGATGAAAAACGCGATGAGCTCAAGGAATACCTGGATTATGAAAAGAAGGCTGATGCCTGGACTGTTATCCTGGAGGAATGGATGGAGGAAGCAGATATAAAGAAATATGAAAACAGACTATGACAAAGGAGCCTTCGACTGATATTAATTCTAAGGGGTTGGGAGTTAATAAAGTGAAGAGAAAAGTACTGATAGTAGATGATGAACGCTCAATTCGAAGCTTTATTAAGGTTGGATTTGAAAGAAGTAACTTTGAAATAATTGAAGCTGAAACCGGTGAAGAGGGTATCATGTTGGCCCGGGAATACGTGCCCGACATCGTGGTTCTGGATATTATGCTGCCGGGTATAGACGGGTTTGAGGTATGTACCACCCTCCGTACCGAGTTTCCGGATATGGGTATAATTATGCTGACCGCCAGGGACTTGGATATGGACAGGATAATGGGACTGGAGCATGGGGCAGATGATTATGTGGTTAAGCCCTTCAATCCCCTGGAGTTGGTTTTAAGGGCGGAAGCCCTTCTTAGACGGATTGGTAAAAATGACAGCCAGGAAGATGACCGCAAATTATACGACTGGCCTTTTGAAATAGACACCTACTCACAAAAGGTGTATAAAAACAACATGGAAGTGGAACTAACACCTAAAGAATATCAGTTGATGAAATTGTTTATAGAGAATCCCGGAAAGCTTTTCAGTAGAAACGAATTAATAGACACCCTGTGGGGTTCGGATTTTATGGGGGATTTAAAGATAGTGGACGTCAATATCCGAAGGCTTAGGAAGAGGATTGAGGACAACCCCTCCCGGCCTAAATTTATAGAAACCGTATGGGGAATCGGTTATCGGTGGAGAGAAAAGTGAAGGTACGAAGGAAAAGCGTAAGAACAAGATTGATCTACAGCTATATGAGCATAATCATAATCAGCATCCTAATATTTATCTTTATGGTCAGTCTGTTTATAAAGCAGTACTACTATAAGGGGGTTGAGGACATATTGACGGATCAGGTCAATATGTCCGTCAACTTTTATGCCCAGTATTTCTCCGACAGTTCCCTTCAGGATAATGTTATGGACAATGTGGACGTATTCTGGAAGTTTACATCAGCCCAGGTTCAAATTATCGATGACAAGGGAAGGGTACTGATGGATTCCATTGGCATGGTATTTGAGGATGAATTGGATACCCCGGATGTAAAGAAGGCCATGCTGGAAGGACGAGGCACATGGATCGGCAGGATGCCCCACACAGGGGAAATGGTTATGGCAGTGGCCCAGCCACTGAAATCCCAAGACGATACTGTCGGGGTTCTTAGGTTCATTACCTCCCTGACCCCAATAAACGAGCAGATTAAGGATATAATCAAGGTGTTTTCCCTGATAGGGGTCTTGACAATTGCCTTAACCGGTATCATCAGCTTTGTCCTGGCCAATGGCGTGGTTGGTCCCATAAAGCAGGTTACCAAAGTAGCCGAAGAAATGGCAAAAGGGGACTTTAATGTAAGAAGCACAGAAAAGTCCAACGATGAAGTTGGGCGCTTGTCAGCAACGCTAAACTATATGGCAGATGAGATAATAAAGAAGGAACGGATCAAGAATGAATTCCTGGCTTCGGTTTCCCACGAGCTTAGGACCCCTCTGACCTCCATCAAGGGCTGGGCTATTATTCTAAACGATACGAAGGACAGGGATGGGGAGATCTTTAAGGATGGCCTGAAAATAATCGAGGAGGAAACTGAGCGCTTGTCTGGAATGGTGGAGGAACTATTGGATTTCTCCAAACTATTGTCGGGGAATATGACTTTGCAAATGGTAAGGACGGACGTGGCCGAACTGGTGGAATATATCAAGCAGCATATGACGCCCGTTGCCCAGAGAAGTAAAATCAGCTTCTCCGTAGAATACCCGGATCAGCTACCCCAGCTGGTCCTGGATATCAACCGTATAAAACAAGTGCTTATCAACGTGTTGGATAACGCTTTTAAATTCACCCGGCAGGGTGGAAGGGTTAGATTCGCTGCCTATGAGGCGGAGGGCTATCTAATCATGGAGGTAGAGGACAATGGATGCGGTATATCCCCTCAGGAGCTGCCATATGTTAAGGAGAAGTTCTATAGGGGGAAAAACAGCAAATCATCAAGCGGTATAGGGCTCTCCGTGGCCTATGAGATTATAAAGAGACATGGAGGAGAACTAGATATAGAGAGCAGCCCTGGCCAGGGCACCAAGGTATATATAAAGCTACCCATTGTATAAGGGCTTGGATATATTCAGGGAGGAAGATTGGGTTTTGAGATCTATAAAAGCAGGCTGTATTTTACTCGCATGTATCCTTTTGTTCACGGGATGTCAGATGGAAAGCTTAAACTCCGTCCAGACCATTGTCCCACCCGTTAACGATGCAATTCCCATCCAGGGAACATGGGAGATCAAGGATTACAAGAGCATATCCGACCTACAGGAGGGAGATGAGATCGCCTCCAGCGCCAAAAAGCTATTGGGCAAGACGGCGATATTTACCCATGATTGGGCCAGGGTGGCAGGGGAAAGCACCACCGGGGTTCAATATCAGATCAGGCGGGTAAATGCCGGGGATTATTTTCTCTTTCATCATAACATAGATGCCCGGGAGCTTAATATTCAAAAGGAAGATATAGAGATAATTTCCATAACATCAGATGGTGTGTTGTTCTTTGATATTATCAGGGTTGATGATACCAAGGCTGTTATATATATGGATAAGTGTTTTTATCTGCTGGAGAAGGTATCCGATGGGATAGAAGAGGTCCATGATGAGAAAGGGATGGATCCCAGTGAAGATAAAGATGACCGGCATATGGGGGACAAGGTTATAAGATCCGGAGTATTTCTGGGTCTGCGCTCTACCGTTAGTTCCAACGATGACGAAGATAGGTATGGTAGTCGCAGCAGCTACAGGACCATATGGATTTCCTCCTATAACCGAAAAATCGAATCCGTATTGGAGACATCCGACCTTTTCATACCTAGACGGAGTGGATTTTGGAAACTGGATGTAGGCACCAGAATAATAGGTGGTTTTTTACAGGACTATTTCAT
>DGDX01000111.1:1630-4459 GCA_002385665.1 Firmicutes bacterium UBA3941 | reverse complement strand
AAGAATATATTGTTTGTAAGCGATGACTATATAGCCATAGAGTATTCCGAAACGCCGGGGGACGAAATAAAGGAGCCGGATAGATATCGGGTACTGCCCCTGGATGATGCTAACAGCCAGAAGGGCATTACAATATCCAATATAGCCGATGAGGGTATGGAGGATATATTCTATAAATCCGCCCAGTCCTATTTGGTATCGAGGGGCAGAAAAATATCCGGCGACTTAAGGGAAATGGCAAGGGAGGATAATTTTACTGTAGCAAGACGTAACGGTCATTGGATTCTCAAAGGCAGACTGGATATAGACGGCAATAGCGAGGATTTTAACATAGGCCTTATGCCCGAGGGTAAACTTTTAAACTATGACAAGCTCCATGTTACATGGGATGAAGTCAAGGAAAGAATCCCCATGGCCCTGGATGCCTATACATCCCCTGCCAAGGATATTTTAATTGCAGTAACCGGCAACTTTATAATGGTATACCCCATTGAAGATGGTCAGATAGCTGAAAAGCCAATCAGGAAAATTGGCATAAAAAAAGGGGAGACGGTTATTATGGCTGAATGGGCCACAGGGGACTATGTACCCCGGTGGGAGAAGAGCTTTAACCAGATCAACCCCTTTATAGTAAATGAATGAACCACTACCTAATTTTCCTGTGAAAGCGTATCCTTCAACAGCTCAGGTATAGTAACCATTTCATAGCCCTGACCTTGGATATACTCAATTATCTCAGGCAAGGCCTTTATGGTGTTGGGAATGGATTTATGGGAGCCGAAGGAGTGCAACAGGATTATAGAACCGGGTTTCAGGTTTTTCTTAACATCCGCCAATATCTCCCTGGGGGGGATTCCCGACCAATCCCTGGGATCGATGGACCAATAGATATTATGAAAACCCTGGTCTGCCACTATCCTTAAAACCTTCTTATTGTAAGCCCCATAGGGCAGTCGGAACAGGGTATTGGTTTTGCCCGTGACTTCTTCTATCAGGTCATTGGTCCTTGTTAGTTCCTCAATAGCCCTTTTTTTCGATATCTTGGTAAAGTTCTTATGGCTCCATCCGTGGCTGGCTATAACATGGCCTTCATCATCTATTCTTTCGAGTACATCCCGGTATTTATTGGCGAAAGAGCCCACGACAAAAAAGGTAGCTTTAACATCATATTCCTTTAGAATATCCAATACCTTGGGAGTGAAATAGTCATCCGGTCCATCGTCAAAGGTTAGAGCCACCTGCTTTAGTTCAGTGTTTGAAGATTTCCGTATAATCCTGGCTGCAGGGACAGCATCCAGGTTATCGGATTCCGCAGATTCGTCATCCTGGGGCTCTGCATCCTCGTTAGGTACCCGGGGATTTCCGTCCTTATCTATATATACGGGAGCCACAGGATTACTACCGGCATCATTCATATCTCCATTAAAGGGTGGATTTGAGTCCTTGTCCAGTGCTCCACCCGGTTCTTTGGCCGGATCCTCATCATTATCATTATCCCTATCCTTATGTACATCCATATTATCATGGGGGGCTATATCATCCTGATCCTGGCTACCAACCGAAGCAGGGGGGTTATCCTCCGGATCTCCAATTTCTTCTATTGTATCGGGGGTCTGACCCGATTCATCCTGGTCTTCCTGGGAGATGGTATCAGTATCGGATGTATTATCCGGTGGTATATCGGGTGACGATGGTTTTAGGGAAAAAATGTTGATATATTTAAGGCTACAGGCCGTTAACAGACTACATAGCAGTAGAATTATAAAGATATGAAATACCTTAGTGAAACTGCCCTTTCTTATTTTTCTCATCTATTATACACCTCTACACATTTCTACGTATAAGACCCTTTGTTTAAACTTCGTACCTTGGTATGTTAACTGGTATTCTGTATATTACCATTGTATTCAACAATGAAGTGGAAAGAGTTACAAAAAGGTTACAAGGCGGAGTATATAGTATTAACTTTCGAATATTGTAGAATTATATAGGATAAAAGGATTCCCAATTACAAGGCGAAAAAATCCTATACTTTATATATTTGATTGTGTATACTTGGAGTATGGATAACATATCAGGGGAGCCGGGCTTATATCGAAATTTATAAATTGGAGGTATATAGATGGGAAAACTTACAACCTATGAGCGGATGAAAAGGATGTATGAGCATAGGGAGGCTGATAGGGTACCTATATTTGATACACCCTGGTCATCTACCATTAAGAGATGGCATCGGGAAGGTATGCCCGAGGGTATGGACTACAGGGATTTCTTCCAGCTGGACCATATAGCAACCATAGAAGTGGACAACAGCTTTCAGTATCCCTACAAACTGATAGAGGAAACAGAGGACTATATAATATACACTTCCAAATGGGGAGTAACCCAGAAGGAATGGAAGAACGCCAACTCCACACCGGAATTTCTGGACTATACGGTGGTGGATGAGGATTCCTGGTTAAAGGTAAAGGATAAGATGACCCCTGACCGGGACAGGATAAACTGGAAGTACCTGGAGTCCAACTACAAGAAATGGCGGGAGCAGGGATGGTGGATAGAAGGGCTCCTATGGTTTGGCTTTGACGTCACTCATTCCTGGATGGTAGGCACTGAAAGGCTGCTCTTTGCCCTTTTGGAGAATCCCGAATGGTGTATGGATATGTTCAATCATTTCCTGGATGTTAATATCAAGCTTTTGGACATGGTTTGGGATGCGGGCTATAAGTTCGACAGCGTTGTCTGGTTCGATGATATGGGTTACAAGCATAATCAATTTTTCTCATTAAAAACCTATAGAGAGGTATTAAAGCCTGCCCACAAGAAGGCCAT
>DGDX01000111.1:0-1294 GCA_002385665.1 Firmicutes bacterium UBA3941 | reverse complement strand
TCCTGTGGCGATATCAATCCCCTGTTGCCGGATCTTGTAGAGATGGGTATCGATGCCCTTAACCCAATTGAAGTAAAGGCGGGGATGGACCCTGTAGGATTAAAGGAAAAATACGGGGACAGATTGGTACTCCACGGTGGTGTGGATGCGCTCCTCTGGGATGATTTAGGTAAATTGGAAGAGGAACTAAGGCGGATCGTGCCCATTCTGAAGGAAAATGGCGGCTATATATTTTCAACTGACCATTCCATTCCGTCCAATGTTAGCCTGGAAGACTTCAGGTATATCACAGACTTGATTAAGGATATTGGCATTTATTGATAAGAATAGCGGTCAATAGCCATTGCAGGCATATGATTGACTAGCAACAACGCGTTAGGTTAATTCTATCCTTAAAGGCTTATCTGCTATCTATCTTGTATCTATCTTGGGTTAAGCAATCCAAATTAATGAAATCTTTATACAGGGGGAGTTCTACTATGAGAAGGGTATTGGTAATGGAAGGACCTAAAAAGATAGGTTTCAGGGAATACCAGGACGAACCTCTAAAGCCAAATGAGGTAAGGGTAAGGACCCTGTATTCGGGAATAAGCGCAGGAACACAGCTAACCCTGTATAGGGGGAAAAACCCCTTCAACGAGAAACACTTCGATAGAGAAAAGCGGGTATTTACCCCCGCTGAATCTGAAAACCTGCTATACCCTAACGTGGGAGCCTGGGGTTATGAAGAGGTGGGGGAGGTATGCGAGCTAGGCAGCCAGGTCGAGAAGGTAAAGCTTGGACAGATAGTTTATGGTACCTGGGGACATAGGGAGAGCAACGTGGTTACGGAGGAGTTTGCTCTGGAGCATACCCTACACGAGGATTTGGATCCAATCGTGGGGATTTACTCTCAGATGGGATCCATAGCCCTGAACGCCGTACTGGATGCCGATATACATGTTGGAGAAACAGTGGCTGTTTTTGGACAAGGGGTGCCGGGCCAGATTGTTGCCCAGCTGGCCAGGTTAAATGGGGCCAGGGTTATTGCAGTTGACATGAACGAATGGCGCCTGGGAATGTCTAAAAAACTGGGTGCCGATATAACCCTGAACCCTGACAAATGTGACGTTGCCATGGAGATTAAAGATATAACGGGACAGGGTGTGGATAAAGCAATTGAAATAAGCGGATCCCCATACGCTTTACACGAGGCCATCAGGTCAACGGTATATAACGGACGGGTTGTATGTTCCGGCTTTATTATAGGAGAAGCAAGGGGCTTATTCCTGGGAGAGGAGTTCCACCATAATCG
>DGDX01000125.1:14997-15800 GCA_002385665.1 Firmicutes bacterium UBA3941 | reverse complement strand
TTCCACCAGTTCATCGTCCTCTAATATAGCAACACGGGTCTGATCATATTGGACGTCTACTATTATTCTCTTACTCAATGCTTTATCCCCCTACTCCATCCCAATAGGTGTGACCCATTTCCCTTCCTGTAAAAGATATAAATCCAGGCGGTGTACATGTAAATACAATTCCGGGCTAATAGGCAACTCAGCAAAATCAAATAAGGCATCTATCAAAAGGTCCGGTCTTAAGTTAGCCTTGCTCCCCGTGCTAATCATAGCTTTAATAAGCAGATCCCTATCACGTTCAAATACATCCAGCCCGTGGATCATCGGTCTTATATCAATCTGGCGGCTACCCTTGCGGTTTGTCCTTACCACCAATATCTCTTGTTGAGATAGGAATTCCTCAATTATAGAGGAAAAACTATCCTTCAGAAGCATCTCCCCGGACAGCGTAATTGCATACTCCGCACTTTCTATAAGACTCATTAGGGAAGGTTGTTTTTCATCTACTATGCGCCCTTCTAGAAATCGTATCCCTAATGGTAATTTTTCGTTCATCCTATTGCACAGTAACTCCGGATCCATATCATCCATTAAAAATATCTCCAAATACTCCCCTTCGCTAGTGACACCTACGGCTAAAGCTGATGCAAAGGATAACCTGGGATGCGGATTAAATCCCTGGCTATAAGCCACCGGTATATCTGCCCTTCTGATTGCCCTTTGAACTAACCTTAGAAAATCCAAATGAGAGATATACTTAACCCTTTCTTCTTTGGTGTACTTGATTATCAGTCTCATGGGCATAATCCCTCCCC
>DGDX01000125.1:11425-14796 GCA_002385665.1 Firmicutes bacterium UBA3941 | reverse complement strand
CATTTGAAGGGCTCTCTCATATTCCTTCCACAGGTATTTCTTAGTAACACCGACATCTATATGATCCCAGGGAAATACCTCATCAGCCGACCTTGTCCTATTAGCGTAAAAGTGAGGATCTATGCCCTCCTCACTAAAGGCTTCCATCCACAGATCGTACTTAAAATGCTCAGTCCATCCATCAAAGGTACAACCTTTCTCCCAAGCTTTCCTGAGCACCTTGCCAAGCCTCCTGTCCCCTCTGGCAAGAACAGCCTCCAGGAAGCTAACTTTAGGGTCGTTCCAATTGTATTGGACATTTTTGGTCCTAAGCTCCCTTTGCAGAAATTCTTGCTTCTTTGTCAGTTCTTCTATAGTGTCCTGGGATACCCACTGAAAGGGTGTAAAAGCCTTAGGAACAAAGGATGAAGTGCTGATGGTGATTCTCAAGGCTTTTTTACCCCTTTTTCCTAAATCAAAGTAACAATCCCGGATTTTTCGTGCCAAATCCCCTATACCATGCAAGTCCTCCTCGGTTTCTTCCGGCAGACCCAGCATAAAATAAAGTTTTACCCTTGTCCACCCAGACTTAAAGGCATCCTTGACGCTGGTCAAGAGATCCTGTTCAGTTATCCCCTTATTAATAACATCGCGCAGCCGTTGGCTGCCAGCTTCAGGGGCAAATGTAAGTCCGGTCTTCCTTACCTTCTGTACCTCATTGGCTAATTCCTCAGCAAAGGAATCCAACCTGAGGGAAGGCAGGGATAATCCCACTTTCTTATCCTTGAACCTGGCTATTAATTCTCCTACCAAATATTCCAGCTGGGAATAATCCCCGGTGCTTAAGGAAGATAAGGAAATTTCTTCATACCCAGTATTTTCTACCAATTTTTCGGCTAATTCCAGTAGTCTTTTTGGAGATCGCTCCCGTACAGGTCTATAGATCATTCCAGCTTGGCAAAACCTGCAGCCCCTGGTACACCCTCTAAATATCTCTAAGGTAATCCTGTCATGGACTACGTCCATATAAGGAACTATCATGGTGTCTGGAAAATAGGCCTTGTCCAGGTCTTTTACTATCCGTTTTTGGATAGTGTCCGGAATACCGACATCAATTGGAGTCACCCTTGACACCCTACCGTCCTCTTTATATTCAACCCTATAGAACCTGGGAACGTATACCCCTTTTATTCTGGCCGCCCGGTATAAAAACTCAGTTTTCTTCAACCCTTGTTGCCTACAGTCAGAAAAAAGATCCAATATCTCATGAATCACTTCTTCTCCTTCACCCATAACCACCATGTCAAAAAAATCTGCCATGGGCTCAACATTGTATGCACATGGTCCACCTGCTATTATTAATGGATAGTTCTCATCCCTTTCCTTCCAGGTCAAGGGTATACCGCTCAGATCTAACATGTTTAGAACGTTGGTATAGCTCATCTCATATTGGAGGGTGAAACCAATAATGTCAAAATCTATCAAGGGATCCCTGGTTTCTAAGGCAAACAAGGGGATGTTGTTTTCTCGCATCTTCTGCTCCATATCTACCCAGGGGGCAAATACCCTTTCGCAATAAGCGTCATCCCTTTGGTTTATAAGGTGGTAGAGGATCTTCATCCCCATATGAGACATCCCTACCTCATACACATCGGGAAAAGCAAAAGCAAAGCGAATATCTACCTTCCTTGTATCCTTGACCACTATATTATATTCATTGCCCATATACCTAACCGGTTTCTCCACTTGGGCTATAAGCCTGTCCAACAATTGTTTGTCCAATATCTAGCCTCCTCATTTGTCTTTATATAAATATATCGTAAAATGGCAAAGAAATATCATCTATATATCATACTGCCTTGATCGTAATAAAAAGGTCTAATCATAATTTCCACGCCGTAGTAACTTACCAATTCGTGCATTTACACCGTATTCCAAGACTCCGTTTAGTATCTCTGTTTCGTCCAAATACCCCCAAACCCTGAGACTATGGTCCACTACCTTAACAAAATGATAACGATGGGGAACGAAGCTGTTGATAACCGCCTTTAAGGACAGATCATATAATACTACCAACTCCTTGGTTACTAATAATCCTTCCCTGGATAGCATATCACGTTTAAAGGTTATGTCCCTGATGAATATATACGAAGCTGTCCGCTTTTCCTTAAGGGCTGAATATGCAAGAAATCCCGATATCAGAAAAAAGTTGGGATTAAAGACCTTAATACTCAGGGCATAGAACCCAGTCATGGCAAGAAACAAGGCCAATATTAGACCTCCATAGGAGGCTATATTCGTAGCCTTTTTAAATCCTATCTCTCGAGCGAGTATAGCTCTCAATACCCTACCTCCATCCAAGGGGAGTGCCGGTAGAAGATTAAAACCCGCCAGTATAAGATTGGCCTGTATAAAGATATCGTTTTCCTTTACATCTACAAGACCCAAGGTTTGAAGAGCGGAATATCCTAGCAAAAGGATGATATTTATTCCCGGACCTGCAAGGGCTATATATATTTCATTGGCGGGATTAAGTTCAAAAACGCTCTCTATCCTGACTGCTCCGCCAAAAGGAAGGAGCTCAATTTCTCCCACCCTCATCTTCAAGCTCCTGGCTACCAAAACATGTGCTGTCTCATGAGCCATAAAAACAAAAAACATGACAGCGATCTCAGCGCCATTGCCCAGGAACACGGCAATAACAACTAATACTACCAAGGTTATACTTATTTTTACATCAACATCAAAGATAGATCCTATCCTCATTGTCGTTTCAACACGCCCCTCGATTATTTGCCTAATTCTATCAGCTTGAGGGGATCCACAGCTTCATTGTCCACCTGTGCTTCAAAGTACAAGGTATAACCCTCCAAAGAGCTTCCACCCATTGTACCAATACTTTGACCCTTAGTTGTTCTCTCTCCAGCTTTTACAACAACCTGAGAACAGCCCTTATACAGGGTTAATATATTATCACCATGATCTATCCTTATGTGCTTTTCTTCTTCTCCATCATCCCCCACGTCCACGACAATTCCGTCGGCAACCGCATATACATTGTTGTTTTTATTGCCTGATATTTTTATACCTCTATTTCCCGGACCAAACCTTTCAATTACCTTTCCTTCAGCCGGAATGAAAAAAAAGGGAGTTATAATATCATCTGTTTTATCAGCTCTCCCATCTTCATCTGCTAGTTGCTCCCCGAATACTGTGACACTATCAGGAAGATAATTGCTCACGAACTTCAATTTACCTAAGGCCTCATCCATATCCATCTGATTGGTTATAGCATCTCTTATATAACTAACTACAAGCTTTGAAAAATCGGTATCCATGTATTTTAATACCAAGACCAAAACAATAATAACAGTACATATAAATATCTTACG
>DGDX01000125.1:0-11199 GCA_002385665.1 Firmicutes bacterium UBA3941 | reverse complement strand
TGGGGTCCCGATATCTGACCCTCGGTACAGGTAAATCCAAAGGTAATTTACCTGGGGTTTTTCTCTGCATTCTGTTACCCTCCCCTTGAATAACTTAACCTCTATTATCAACCAAATAAGCCTGAATATTGATGATCATATTCATAGTGAAGTTTATATCGGCTATCATCTAATAAAAGCTATCCATATAATAAATATATTGTATGGGGATGGGTATTATTACCTAAAATACGGCCTGCCTTTCTTGGTTTTATGAACCACAAAATTATATTTTATCCAATCTTTTCGCTCGACCATTACGAAAATCTTACCCTGTAGCCAAGTTAACATATAAAATCGTATTGGCAACCTAAAACTTGATTTTTTGCCTTCGCATCCCGACATTGAGAACTAAACCAAGGGCTATCATGTTTGTCCACATAAAACTTCCACCATAGCTCAAAAAGGGCAGGGGTATACCAGTTATTGGCATGATGCCCATAGTCATTCCAATGTTCTCGAAAATGTGGGCCATCTGCATGCATACTACCCCAATTACAATCAATTGACCAAACGTGTCCTTGGCTTTTCTTGCTATCTGAATGGAGCGAATAATTATTATCGCATACAGGACTATTACTGCAAAACCACCAACAAAGCCCAGAGCCTCAACAATTACGGAATAAATAAAGTCGGTATGGGGTTCAGGCAGATAATTAAGCTGACTCAAGGTATTGCCGGACAACAGGCTCTTACCTGTTATACGACCGGAACCAATAGCCATTATGGATTGAATAACATTATATCCATCACCGTTAGGATCCAGTCCCGGGTTTAAAAACACCATTATCCGATCCTTCTGTTCCTGAGTTAAAAAATTCAACCACATAATTGGTGCTGCTACAGCACCGGCACCTAAAAAGCCAAAAATCAGCTTATAACTCATTCCCATTACAAAAAGCATACCCATCAAGATTATTAGTATCACCATGGAAGTACCAAAATCATTCTGTATAACGAATATGACAGGTATGACGAACCGAACTATTGCAGGTAAAAAATCCTTAAATTTCCGTTCTTCCGATTCAATTTTGGATAAGGTTTTTGCACCGATAATAATAGAGGCTATTTTTGCAAACTCCGGAGGCTGAAGGGAAAAAGGCCCTATAGCTATCCATCGCTGAGCCTGTCCCCTGGCAACTCCGGCTATCTCAACTATTACTAACAAAGCTATAACCGCCCAATAAAACACCTCAGCGTAATCCCCTATGGTATTATAATCGATACTGATGACTATGGTCATCAAGACCAATCCCGATATAAACCAAAAAAATTGGAGTTTAACATGCCTTAAGTTAAAACTTTTAAGGATGTCGGTTATGCTGTCTCCTCCTTCACTAGGCAAGCGTTTTGCCGCACCAATACCGAATATACCTATTCCCACCAGTAGGACAACAATAAATAACAAAAGAAAATCTAAGTTCTTTATTAACCTTTTATCAAACATTTTTCCTCCTGAAAGGATATATAATAAAAATAGGATCTCTACCCTCAAAGTTGTCCAGTAGTTAATGGGGTAATATCCTATAGGCTTATCACCTTGGTTGCATCCATTATATCATAAGTGTAAGCCTTAATTGGCTTGCTTTACACCGATTTTAATAAATGCATCAATTTATTATACCATACCGCAAATGGTATTAATAGAGGAATAGATTGAGAAATGGCAAAGGAAAAGGACAGAGTCCGTTTATACAAAGACCTGTCCATAATCTGTAAACTCTATTTATGTACGTTGTAATCAACCAGAATTTTTCCCGATCTTTTTCATCTTCTTAATAGGAATATTCGCAACTAAAGCCGAGCTATAATCGCTTTCCCCATTTTGAACCTTGGTTATACGAATATCTATTTCATCCACATCAAACTCTAAGTAATCGGATATTACTTTAATAATATCCCCCTTAATAATATCCAAAAACTTGGGAGAAACATTAGCCCTATCATGAATCAAAACTAGCTTCAGCCGTTCCTTAGCAATATTCTTGCTAGAACTCTCTTCTTTCCCGAAAAACCTAAAAAAATCAAACAAGCCCTTTCCCCCCATCGATTCTATTTTTTGCCTATTCCAAATAAGCGTTTCAACCTGTCAACAATTGAATTATCCTCATCCAAATTCATTATGGGTACATCCAATCCCTCGATTCGCTTTGCAATATTAACAAAAGCCTTGCCAGCCAAGGAATTCCTAGTCGCTATAACAGGTTCTCCCTTATTGGTGGAGATAACAATGCTCTCATCATCGGGGACGACACCCAAAAGATCTATGCCCAAGATATCCAGAGTATCCTCTATATTCATCATATCCCCCCGCTTAACCATATCGATTCGCAACCGATTGATAACTAGCTCGGGATAATGAAGATCATTAGCGGCCAATAAACCGATAATCCTATCTGCATCTCTGACAGCTGATACTTCCGGGATAGTAACCACTATAGCCTTGTCTGCGCCTGCCACAGCATTCTTAAAACCTTGTTCTATACCTGCGGGACAATCTATCAGAATATAATCAAATTGTTCTTTCAGCTCTTTACACAGATCCTGCATTTGCTTTGGTGAAACAGCATTTTTGTCCCTGGTTTGAGCCGCCGGTAATAAGAACAGCCCATCAAATCTCTTGTCCTTTACCAAAGCCTGCTTAAGCCTGCATGCACCTTCCACTACATCTATTAAATCGTAAACTATTCTATTCTCCAAGCCCAATACCACATCAAGGTTCCTGAGCCCAATATCGGCATCCAAAAGCACAACGCTTTTCCCCTCCATAGCCAAAGCAGCACCAATATTAGCTGTAGTTGTTGTTTTGCCTACACCTCCTTTACCAGATGTGATTACATATACCTCTCCCATTTCTGTATCCCCCATTTCTATCTTCCATTCCTGATTAATACTTGTTCTTTCCTGGCGCATATGGTTCGATAAACAAATTGTTTCCCTTAAGGTATGCAATCTCGGGATAATGGGGTTTTTCTGTTTCATCTTCCGGTGATCTGGTGATAACATTGCCAATTCGAAGCTGGGTCGGTTGTAAACATAGGGCCATTACTATAGCCCTTTTATCTCCGGATACACCCGCATGGGCCATTCCCCTTAAATTGCCCAGTACTATGATATTGCCACCGGCCACTATCTCTGCACCGGGATTTACGTCCCCCATCACAATAATATTACCCTGGTAGTCAATTCGCTGACCATTACGAACAGTACCCTTATAAAACTTTGTCATACCCTCATCTGTGCTATAGGTTACAGCATCCATTTTTACTTCTTCCTTTACAATTGGAATATTGAATTCCACATTCCCAACATGGATCCTTTGCGAAATAAATTCTACTAGTTCGTATCTCTCGCTTTCACTAAGTTCTTTGCCAGTGAATACAAGGTTAACTTCGGTATCTTTGAAAAAGCTCTTACTGGAATCCAGTTTTTGTCCTAGCTCCTTCTTTATACTTTTCAACCCAGTATCTGGGTCAATATATACCTGTAAGCCTCCTAGAATTCCTTTGAGGAAAACTTTATTTTCCTTCATTGTCCAGTGCCTCCATGTTGAAATACTATCATTATGGTTATATTCGTCAAAATTCCTTAAATCCCTCCATGTTTCTGCAATATTATTTATACTTTGATAAAGTCAAGGTTGTAACTGGTTCATTTGTGGCAGGGCGTTTTCCCGTCTTTGCTCATTCAACCTATAATATTCCTCTATAATCCTACGGGCCACCGGAGCGGCATTTCCCGCAGTCCGTCCATTGGGTATAACTACAACCACCGCTATTTCAGGATTCTCATAGGGTGTTACTGCTACAAACCAGGCATTGTTTTTGTTGGGATCATTGCTTACTGTCTGAGCAGTTCCCGTCTTTCCGGCTACGGTTATGCTTGGATCCAAGTCGCTAAAGTATGCGGCAGCAGTTCCCCCGCCGTCGTTTTCACCCCTGGTGGGATTAGGATCGTTGGCTACCTTCCACATTCCTTCTAAGGTGGCTTCCAGATATTCCTGCTTTATATCCAACTCCCTTATGAGTGTTGGTTGGGTTTCCTTGACGGTTTTGCCTTCTGAATCAATCACTTTTTTTACCACATGGGTTTCCAAAACCTTCCCACCGTTAGCGATTGCCGCTACATACCGTGCCATAGCCAAGGGACTTATACTCACATAGCCTTGTCCTATTCCAGCTCTTATGGTATCGGAGGGTGTCCATCTCTTGTAATAGGAAAGGACGTCCCTTCTAATCTCGTCCGCTGCCTGGTTGGCTTTTTCGGTATAACCCATGGCTTGTATCATCTCTGATAGTTCCTTAACCTCCTTTAAGCCAGCCTCCCTGGAACGATCCTTGGAAAGAGGGAAGTCTATCAACTTTTCTACCTGCTCCTTTTGCTCATCCGTTAGTTCATCATCAAAGTATCCATACCTTCTCATGATTCTGGTGATATCCCTTCTCATATCCTCCCTATGAGCTCTAATTTTTGTTTCTTCGTTGGGAATTACATTTTTATCCCTGTCCGGACTTAATATCTCTATACCGGTCATGCCATCAAGTCCAAACAATTCAGCCCATTTAGATATGGTTTCAACGCCTAAACGATCAGCTACCTCATAAAAATAATAGTTACATGAGTGTTTCAGGGCATCGGTATATGATTCCCAGCCATGTCCGGATTTACGATTACAACTAGGTGGTCTCTTTGTGTCATACTTGGTATAATAAACCTTATCATAGATCCTTTCGTTTATTGTGACAGCCCCCTCCATTAATCCCGCTATACCAATTAGCATTTTAAATACCGATCCCGGCATAAAAGTACCTTGGTAGGCCAGGGAAAATTGCTTCCCGTCCTTGTTGGGGGTATTGGGATCGAAGGATGGATGGCTTACCAGGGACAATATCTCTCCGGTGTTTATATCCAATACCACCGCAGCCCCTTCCTTGGCCAATGGAGCTATATTTCTTTCCCCATATGGTGGCAGGCCTTCACTCATCTTTTCTATTTCCTCTTTTAGAATATTACATACGGAATTTTGTAGCTGACTGTCTATGGTCAACATGACATCATAGCCATTTTGCGGTGGGATTTCGTCTAATACCCGGATGATTCTCCCAAATGAATCTTTCTCGGCTTCCAATTTTCCCAACCTATCACCCTTGTTTCCCGTCAGCCATTGTTCACCATAGGACTCCACACCTATCTGCCCAATCTTATCACTGGATATGTCATATCCCAGCTCCTTGTACTCCTCAATCTGATCCTTGCTAATGCTACCAACATAACCAACTATTTGAGAGAAGGATTCATCCATAGGATAATAACGACCACTTCCTATGAGGGTTTGCACTCCAGGCATGTCAGGTGCATAGGTTTCCAGTTGTACAACGGTTTCCGGACTAACTCCTTCAGCAACGGGTATTGGCTCGTATTGGGTAAACCGTTTCATATGAATATTGAGCCTGATTGATATGATATCAAGGGCTATGATATCAGGAATTTCATCGTCTAATTCATAGCGCTCTTTTCTGAGATATTCCAACATCTCTTCCGCTGTTAGCTCGTCTTTGACGCCAATATCTTTAATCCAACTATTAAATCGCTTATCCCGTATTTCCTTTTCTTCGCTGTCCCATGTGTAGCGAAGTTTTCCAGTATCAGGATCTAATACTATAGGCATTGGATTCAATAATGTGTCCTTATCACCATTCTTATAAATAATTTCCAGCATCCGTAGTAATATATCGTTAACTTCCTCATGGCTCGATGGTAACTGCTGCCTGTCCAATTGTACAGTATATATCTGACGGTTTACCGCCACAGGTATACCATACCTGTCTACAATATTACCCCTTGTGCCCTTGAGTTTCAGTTCTACTCTCTTTTTAACCAGAGACTGCGCATATAGTTCGTCCCCTTTTTCCACTGTTAGATATGCCAGCTGTCCAGCTAATATAGATAGGCATACAATACAGATTATACCTAACTGTATATTCCGTTCCTTAAGGTGTTTTAACATAGTTTCTCCCTTACTCCATTAAAATAAGTAACCCAATTTTCCGTACCAATGAAGGTTTTCGATGATATTGTATCATGTTTTAACCCTATAAAGAAGTGGATTAAAATACAAAATAAAAAAGAATAGAAATAATCTATTCTTATAATACATGTAATAAATTTTTATAAATCTTTTCGGAATCGATATTTTTTTCTCATAAATTTATTATGGTATAGCCGAGTAATCCCATAAAAGGTCAGTGGCGTCAGAAACATCGTATATATAGTTTCGGGAACAATAATTTGTGAAAATGCCTTACCTGGTGGTATTCCGGATTGAATAAAGAAGTTATAAGCCAGCATAATAACCTCTTTTATCATGTTTGCTACCATGACCACTAAAAGAGGCATGAAAAACTTGTCCACATATAGTTTCCCATGCAATATACCTACTAAACATCCTACTATCATATACTGAAGGGCATGTAACCCTATATTGTTTCCAAAGAGAATGTCCTGCATTAGCCCCCCTATCAGACCTACAAGGGCTCCGGTAGGATTGCCTGCCAAGAGGGCAAAGGAGACTACCAGAACCAGAAGGGAATCGGGTTTTACATTTACAATTTCAATGAAGGGAAAAATAGTCGATTGAACTGTTAAATTCAGCAGTAATATCGCCAGAACAACTATTTCCCTCATGTAAAACCACCCCACAAGAATCATAAATGATTACTGCCCCGAATTAAATCTATAGATCGTTGGTTACCACCAATACTTCCTCTAATCTTTGGAAATCAACTCCTGGCCTGACGATTGCTGTCATATAGAGCTCCCTCTTATCCTTTGTGACTTCTATGATCTCACCTATATATATGCCTTTGGGGAATATCTCCCCTAGGCCAGAGGTGAGAACCTTGTCCCCAGGTGTTACATTGGAATCCTCGGGAAGATATATCATTCTACACAGGCCATCCTCTGACCCCAGGCTATTGTTGCCTTTTAGCAATCCATTATCCCTATTTCTCTGGACAATACCACTTACTGCGCTCTTTCCATCTACAATGGTACGCACCTTTGACCAGCCTTCAGCAACTTCAATAACTCTACCTACTAATCCCTGGTCGGTTACTACTGCCATATTAACCCCTACGCCATGCTTTGAACCCTTGTCTATTGTTATATTGTTGAACCAGTTCCCGGGATTCTTAGCGATTACGGTAGCACCAGTAACTATCATTTCCTTGTTCTCATCAACAAACAATGCTAATTTCTTTAACCGCTCATTCTGTTTTTCTAATTCTTCTAACCTGATTAGTTCCATTTCCAAATCCACTAATCTGGCTTGCAGGTCATCATAATCCCTTATCATATTCCGTCTTTCCCCAATATCGGAGAAGACGTTATACACATATTGAGAGACAGAATAAAAACCTTTTTGTAATGGAAGCAAAGCCTGTCCCAGGATGTCCTCGACCATTGAGGCCTTTTCTTTACCAGCCTCAGTGTAGACCATTAGTACTATCAAGGCGATCACAGCAAGAATAACTATTATTATCGGGGCATTTTTAAACAATCGAGGCACTTACTGCACCCCCTATCCGACGTTCTTTGAGGATAGGGCTACCTTCTTCAATGTTTCTATTTCTTCCACAACACGACCAGCGCCTAAAGCTACACAATCTATTGCATTCTCAGCGATATGGACGGGTATCCCCGTTTCCTGTCTAACCAGTCTGTCTAATCCGTTTAACAGAGCTCCTCCACCTGTCAACATTATCCCCTTGTCCATTATATCTGCTGCCAATTCTGGCGGTGTCTTCTCTAAAGTAAGTTTAATAGCCTCAACAATGCTGTTTACAGGTTCCCTCAAGGCATCCATAATCTCTGTGGATGTTATCTTTAAGGTTTTAGGAAGGCCCGTAATCAAGTCGCGACCACGAACTTCCATAGTTTCTTCCTTAGTCTTAGGCGCAGCTGAACCTATGGAGATCTTTATTTCTTCTGCAGTTCTTTCCCCTATCATCAGATTATATTCCTTTTTGATATAGGATATAATGGCATCATCCATCCTATTTCCACCAATTCTCAAGGATTTACTGGTCACAATCCCGCCCAGGGAAATAATTGCCACCTCACTGGTTCCTCCCCCTATATCAACAACCATACTGCCAGTGGGCTCCTGTACAGGCAATCCTGCACCTATAGCGGCAGCCATAGGCTCTTCCACCAGGTAGGCTTCGCGGGCACCCGCCTGCTTTGCGGCTTCTTCAACCGCTCGCTTTTCTACTTCGGTCACTCCTGAAGGTACGCAAACAACTACCCTTGGATGCAGAGGAAAAACCCTTTTTATCGCCTTACGGATAAAATATTTAAGCATTTCCTGAGTTACGTCAAAATCCGCGATAACGCCTTCCTTCATGGGCCGGATAGCTACAATGTTTCCCGGGGTTCTACCAATCATCTTCTTAGCCTCTTCACCAATGGCCAAAACCCTTTTTGTATCGCTGCGAATTGCTACCACTGAAGGTTCCCTTATAATTACGCCTTTTCCACGAACATGTACCAGTGTATTTGCTGTACCCAGATCTATCCCCATATCCTTAGTAAATATATTTAAAAATCCCATAATAAAATTGTGCTCCTTCCTATCTGTCCCTTTACCTTTTGTCCCTTTAGCTACTGAATGTTTTCTGTACGATATCAAAAAGCATTCCTTAAAACAGTCATAATTACCCTGTCTTAATTATGGCCAATATTCTGCTATTTGATAACCAAAATGGAATTATATATTGTCGAGTACATTTATCCCAAATTCTTTGAGCATACTCCAAAGACGGTGTATAGGTAGTCCCATAACATTGAAATAACAGCCCGTTATCTTTGAAATAAAAATACCGGCCAAACCTTGGATGCCATAAGCCCCCGCCTTATCCATTGGTTCCCCGGTTTGTACGTAATGCTCGATCTCCTGAAGTGATAACGGAGCCATCTCTACTAATGTTTTTTCATAGCCTTTTTTAATTATCCCCGTCCGTGTGTTCACAATAGCAAGCCCAGTAATTACTTCATGAGTTTTACCCTGCAACTTTAATAGCATTTGACGGGCTTCTTCCTCATTTTTGGGCTTTCCAAGGATTTCATCTTTCACTACAACAGTATCGGCACCTATAATTATAGCCGGTTGGCTTACACATGACGCTACATCCACGGCCTTTTTATAAGCCAATTCCACCGGTATCTCTTCTGTATCCAAACCATAGGGCATTTGTTCTTTTGTATTGCTAGTAATTACATCGAATTTCAAACCCATCTGCTCTAGCAATTGCTTTCGCCTGGGGGATGCCGAAGCTAAAATAATCTTCATCATATCAATATCTATAGTACAGAAAGATGCCAAGTAAAACACCGAGCATGGTTCCGAAATTTACGTTCAAGGATAATCCAAATGCCAACTTTATTACATTAAAATCCAGTATAGCGGGCATGCCTTGAGTTCCTATAGTAAAACTTTCACTAAATATCTTGGCATCTGAATAGGTTGCAATTATATTGCCCACTATACTGCCGACAATAACCCCTGCAAGTAAAAATAGGAATAGCATCAATGGTCCCTTGGTTCTCCCCCGTCGCAAGAAGAGTCCCCCTTTCAATGTCAAGAAAAAATAAACTATTATAAAAATATAATAGTTATTATAAAAAGTATAACATTTTTATGGGGAATTACAAGTTTTTTTACGAAAATTAATAATTCCTGGTTCTTCCTTCATCCAATACAGATTGGGCGACATTGGTCGCATGGTCGGCTATTCTTTCAAAATTGGTAACTATATCAAGAAATATAACGCCGGCATTCGCGGAGCATAATTGGGCATTTAACCTTTCTATATGACTCTTTCTTAATCTGTCCTTCAAGATGTCGATAACCTCCTCTTCCTTCATTACCAACTCTGCCAGCTCATGGTCACGCTCTTTTAAAGCGTGAACGGTGTCGTCCAACATCTCCATAACCTTCTGATACATCTCGTTCAAATCATCTATAGCTATATCAGAAAAGGTCAGATTATTCTCTATGCTGTATTCGGCATATTCAGTCAGATTTTCAGCATGGTCCCCAATTCTCTCAATATCGTTTACTACATGGTATAATCCGCTTATCACGTGTAGATCGCTTTCTGGTAACCCGAGCCCGTTACACATTACAAGGTAATGGGTTATTTCCTGGTTTAAAAAGTTTATAATCTCTTCTTTTTTGTATACCTCATCAATTATTGCCTGTTCCCTTTGGAAAAAGGCGTCCATGGCAAGGCGTACATTTTCTACCGCTAAATCAGCCATCCTATTGACTTCTTTTAGAATTTGGGCTATAGCGATAGGCGGTGTTTCCAGTATATGCTTGTCCAAATAAATGAGTCCCCTCTCATCGGGCTTACCATTCATACCATGTAGCACCTTTTTCGATAAACTAACGATACTATTGCCAAAAGGCAACAAGATCGCGGCCGTAATTACGTTAAAGGCAATATGAGCATTGGCTATCTGACTCATAGGATTGCTTGGAGATATACGCAATATCAAATCCACAAAGGGTACACCAAGTGCTATTGCAAGCATAAAGATAGATGTCCCAATGACCTTAATGGATAGGTGCATGAAGGCTGTCCTTTTGGCATTAACACTAGTTCCAATACTTGCCAGTATAGCGGTTATACATGTGCCTATGTTCATGCCAAAAAGGATAGGGAGTGAACTGTCTAATCCGATTAAGCCCTGGGCGGCCAAAGCTTGTAATATACCTACCGATGCACTTGAGCTTTGTAAAATAACGGTCATAATCGTTCCAGCCAATACACCCAGAATAGGATGGGACATGCTAATCAATATACGTTGAAATCCTTCATTGGAACGCAGGGGCTTCATAGCATCGGACATAAACCCCATACCAATAAATAAAATACCGAATCCCACCAGGATCTCGCCAATGCTCTTCACAGTTTTGCGTTTTGAAAAAAATACGAGACCCACACCAATAAATACAATTATAGGTGCTATATCAGTTAGGTTTAAGGAAATTAAAAATGCGGTCATGGTAGTTCCGATGTTTGCACCCATAATAACCCCTACTGCTTGCCCCAAGGTCATTATGCCAGCGTTAACAAAACCTACCACCATTACAGT
>DGDX01000025.1:15636-18815 GCA_002385665.1 Firmicutes bacterium UBA3941 | reverse complement strand
GCTATACAAAATTCCGGTTACACTGCCTCCCAGTAAGGGGCCAAGAACAGCTCTTATTATTACAATGGCCATCGCTTCTTTAAATCCAAATAACACCAGAGCCACCATGGTTATGATGTTAGCCAACCCCAATTTAGCACCCGGCGCCAATACCGGAATAAAACCCTCTATATAGTGTAGTACCAATGCCTGGGAAACCAGCAGCCCAAGCAATGTCAGTTTTCTTGTCTTTTTCATCATCCCTACCTCACGATGCAGTATCGTCCAAAGCCTCATTTTCAGTCCCTTGACCTATAATTCTCACTATTAGTTTGTGGGGTATACATACTATGGATTGCCCCGGATTCTTAATACTGGGTGAATAAACACATAGTCTATCGGGACAATCAGCATCCATTATTTCTACACCATCAGCGGAAATCTTCACAATATTATATCCCCCATCCACTGCATCGATCCTTATTTCTCTGGCTGTTCTCTCCGTTTCAACTCCTGGCATCTCCACCGACTCAATTATGCTTCCATCTAACTCTACCTGAACCATGAGCTTGCCCTCATGATTACCCATGGTCTTGAGGCCTATGAAACTTAGGCCTACCAGAAGAATTATAAAAATATAGACAAAAACATCTCCTATTTTGGGTTTCATCTATTCCCTCCCGGCTTCAGGGTTCAATAATATTGTAAAGATCGTTTGATGGGATGAGCCCATCCTTTAATCCCTCGGTAATATATACATCCTTATCCAGGGTTACGGCTATTGCTTCATAATTGCCCAGATCCTCAATGGTTTTAAATCCTTCCTCATGGCCCATTATAAACAATATGGTAGACAGGGCGTCAGCATCCATGGAGGATGCGGAAATAATCGTTGAAACCATAAGTCCGCTTTGGGCCGGATAACCGGTTCTGGGATCAAAGATATGATGATACCTCTCCCCCGTCCTTTCATAGACATCTACCATATATCTTTCATAATCCCCGGAGCTGACAACTGTAGCCCCTTTCACCTCTACTATGGCAAAATGGTTTCGGCCTGTCTCCTGGCTTCTGGGGTCCTGAAGACCTATCCTCCACGGGCTCCCATCAGGTTTTCCACCTATTGTTATCACATTACCTCCCAAATTCAGAAGGGCACTTTTTACTCCTGACTTCATTAGTATCCTGACAGCTTCATCGGCTGCATAGCCCTTGGCTATAGCACCCAGGTCCACAGCCATCCCCTTCTCTTCTAAAAAGACAGTCATATTGTCTTCATCTATCCTAACCTTCCTGTAATCTACCAGTGAAAGCTTGTCCTTTATATGATTTTCATCCGGAATTTTTGACTTTTCCGATTTTATGTCCCAAAGATTTACTATGGGTCCAATTGTAATATCAAATACTCCCCCGGTCAATTTTCCATAATTTAAAGCCCTTTTTATTACATAAAAAGTGTCCTCGTGGACCTTGACAGGCTCTATTCCAGCAGCTCTGTTGATCTTTGATACATCGCTGTCCTCAAGGGTTGGGCTCATATGATCCTCTATCTCCCGAATCCTTTCCGCCGCCTTATCCAAGGCCTTCTTGGCGGACCTACCACCAAAAACCTTGAGGGTTATTACAGTGTCCAGAGCAAATAAATCCCTGTTATACTCCCTCGTATTTCCGATTGTACAGCCAATTACAAAGGTCAATACCATGATAAGTAGAACACTTAGGGCAAGGGTTTTTCTTAATTTTGTATGCATAAAGAATTCACACCAACTTCTTCAGAATATATTCCATACAGCCATTTTTTATATTAACACAGTCCTATCTTTTCTGCTAGTATTTTCACATGAAAAAGCCCGCCCAGATGGGCAGGCCCTTTACTGCGATTTAAATTTTGTTATGCGATTATTTGGCTTTTGCAAGAGCTTCCTTTACCAAAGCCACAAATCCATCAACATTCATGGTTACGCCCGCAATGGTATCGGTTTTACCATCGTCTTTTACATCGATAGCGTTTACATCTTGTTTTTCTATCAAGAATTCCTCTACCTTTTCGGCTTGCTCATGCCATTCTGCTATAGCATTGCCCTTTGCGACCATGGCATAGTCCCCATCCTTGGACGAAGTCTTCTTATCCTTTCCCCCATCTTTATGGGTGCTGTTCCAATCAACTTTAGCGATTTTTCCGTCTTTGACCTCAATGGTTACATTATCTTTCCAACCACTCTTCTCATCAAAATCTGCTTCCTCTGCAGTATAGGTGCCGTCCTTTAAAGCTGCGGCATCATCGCCTTTCTTGTCCCCACCGCAACCGGCGAAGATGGTAACAACCAGCACTAACATAAGTAAAATGCTAAAGAGTTTTCTCATCATTTTGACCTCCTAAATATAAATTTATCATTCCCTATATTGGTGTTTAGTTATCCAAAATTAAAGGGATAGTTAGATAGCTATGCAAATTGTATCACGATCTTCCAATTCTACATAAGTTAAAAAATGATTTAAATAGCCCATTTAACGCCATATATAATTATTTACTTAGGTTACTGCCATAATGCGTAATCTATCATTGAATTAATTTGTTTGGCTCTTTTTCTTATTTATTTATTAACCCAACACCTATCAATAATAACATTTTTTTGTGAAAAAATAAGCTTATCTTCAATAATAGGGTTTATGTTGATTTGTGTCGTTTCTAACGGGTATACATCTACGTACACTATATATATGCTTGTTTAGGAGGAAAGATGCATTATGGCAACCAAACACATTGTAATACTTGGAGCGGGATATGGCGGGCTTCAAGCTGCCAAAACCCTTCATAAATATATTAAAAAGCGTGACGATGTCAAGATTTCCTTGATAGATCAGAACGATTATCATACATTACTCACGGAGCTTCACGAAGTTGCGGGATATGGCATTGAGCCCCATGGGGTAAAGGTGTCCATTGAGCATGTTCTGGAATATACCAAGGTGGATTTTATAAAAGACCGGATTATAGGAGCCGACCTAAAGGAAAAAAAGCTTTACTCGGAGACGGCCCAATATTATTTTGATTATCTCATTATCGGGGTTGGCAGTGAGCCGGCCTATTTCAATATAGAGGGTATGGAGAATCATTCCTTCCCACTGTGGTCCTTGGAGGATGCAAAGAGGATTCAAAAGCATATCACCCATATGTTCGAGCTCGCTGTAAAGGAAGG
>DGDX01000025.1:0-15486 GCA_002385665.1 Firmicutes bacterium UBA3941 | reverse complement strand
ATGGGTGAGCTAATAGTATGGGTAAGAAATCTGTGCAGGAAATACGATATCCCGAGAGCAGAGGTGCGGCTTGTCCAGGTGGAAGGGCTCCCCCACCTATGCCCTTTTTTGGATCCCAAGCTGATAGCCAAGGTAGAGGGCTACTTAAGAAAGAAGGGCGTAGAGGTCCTTACGAATTCCTTTATTACAGGGGTTACTCCAAACAGCCTGACCATAGGGGAGACAAAGACCATCCCTACAAGAACCTTAATATGGACCGGCGGTGTTAAGGCCAACGCCTTTGTAAAGGAGCTTGGTGTATCCCTTGGTGATAGGGATAGAATCGTTACCAATCAATATCTCCAGACCCTGGAGTATCCATATGTATATGCCATCGGCGACAATATGGAATACCATGATAAGGATGATGAAATACTGGCCCCGCTGGTGGAGACAGCGATCCAATCTGCCGATTGTGCAGCTTATAACATCGCTGCTGATATAGAGGGCCATGATAAGAAAAGTCTGGACCCCAACCTACATGGGGTTATGGTCTCCATAGGTCCCTTGTATTCTGTAGCTCAACTATCGGGTATGCCCTTGCTGGCAGGATTCCATGCGACACTAATAAAGCACCTTGTGAACATCCACTACCTCTTTGGAATAGGGGGCTTGGAGTTAGTCCTGGAGTATCTCAGGCACCAATTTTTCTATAAGTCCAGAAGATCCACCCGCCTGCTGCAAACAGGGATTGGTAATATGCAACGGAAAAATTCCACCTTCTGGTTACTGCCCCTACGGATTTGGCTGGGCCTTATGTGGTTGATCTCCGGCATACAAAAGGTGCAAAATGACTGGTGGTCCAGCTCCTGGCCATTGATAGGTCTTACAGGATCCACAGACGCTACTGCTTCTGCTACCATAACTCCCCTGACAGGGCCCCATACCCCAAACTGGTACAAGGCTATCGCAGAGAGACTAATAATGCCGAATGCCCTGTTATTTCAAAAGCTTATAGTCGTAGTTGAAATTGGGCTTGGCATCGCCTTTATATTAGGGGTATTTACCTTTATAGCCGGTTTAATCTCCATTGGGATGCATATCAACTTCGCTCTGGGAGCAGGGCTGCCCCAGACCAATGGACTTCCGGATCTCTGGTGGGTTGCTGCATCCATTGCTATGTTGGCAGGAGCAGGAAGGGCCTTTGGGATAGACTACTACCTCATACCCTTCTTAAGGAATCAATTGAGATACTTCCAAAAAAACAAGCGGCTAAACATCCTGGAGGGATGGGAGCTATAACGAAAAAGGGATGCTGTTTCTGATCTTACAGCATCCCCTTTTTATACTATCCTATTGCCTTACCTATTTCCGCTATTCTTCCATGACGAATGTATCAGCATGATCCCGATGATGATTATAATAGCAGGCCAAAAACCGTGCCTGATAATCCTCCACAGGACAGGGAACAATCCGCTTATAAGGGCCAGTATGCCCACCACAATCAAAACAAGGCCCAGAATAGACATTGCCTTGGCCTTGTCTACCGGTGGAAATCCATCCCCGTTAGCAAAGGGTTCATTATCCTGATAGCCAAATGGCCTTTCCGGTATAATAATGGCACTTATAATGTAGATTAGTAGCCCCGATCCAAAGGTAGATAGCGAAAGTATAGCCCAGATGAGCCTCACAATTGTAACATCGATATTAAAGTACTCTGCAATACCGCCACATACTCCTGCCAGCATCCTCTGATTTCTTGAACGATATAATCTTCTATTCATAATTTCCAGCCCCCTATATTTAATGGCCTAACCGGTCCCTAAATGCTTTAATCTATTGTTTCTCAGATAATTATATCACATTTTTATCACCTAAAGTACTTTAATGTTTTTGAAAATAACTTCGGAATTTTTAAATAATCATTGCCCCCTATTAAAAGATGGGGTAGAATGGGATTACAATCTAAATTGCTTATGAAAGAGAGGTATTTCCCATGGAAGAGGAAAGAGATATATTGGTCTTTGTCGATGAGGACGGAGTAGAGATTGAGATGGAGGTTCTGGACTATTTTTATCATGAGGACCAGGAGTATGCCCTGCTGACATCCTACGATGAGGATTGCCATTGCCAGGATTGTGATTGTGAAGAGAAAGAGCTTTACATAATGAAGGTGGTTTTAGATGGAGATATGGAGGAGTTCCAACCTGTGGAAGAGGATAAGATGGAAGCTCTGATACAAGCTGTAGAAGCCCTCTACTACGACGAGGACGACGAAGAATTATAAAAAACTCACCTCCAGTCTTGATATTACCCTGTTATGGAGAAGATGTGGATAATGGATAAGGAGTTGATATACTATGCAAAGAACTGATGGTATGAACTACGCACCGAAAGGCAAGCCAAGACCCGTCTGCCAGAAGGGGGATTTTGTTTTCTCTGCCATAGCCTTGGACCATGGTCATATTTATGGGATGTGTAACGGTCTCACTGAAGCCGGGGGACTTCTAAAATCCGTCTATGATCCAGACCCCAAAAAGGTAGAGGCTTTTTGTAAGGCCTTTCCCGGGGTCAAGGTTGCCTCCAGCGAGGCGGAGATTTTGGATGATAAAGAAGTTATGATGGTGGCTGGTGCGGCCGTCCCGTCAGAACGTGCAGCCCTTGGCATGAGGGTGATGGACAGCGGCAAGGATTATTTTACGGATAAGACGCCCTTTACTACCCTTGAGCAGTTGGAAATGGCCAAAGCCAAGGTAGCTGAAACCAACAGGAAGTATATGGTATATTATAGCGAACGACTCCACACAGAAAGCGGTGTCTTTGCCGGAGAACTAATCAAAGACGGAGCCATTGGCAAGGTCATTCAGGTTTTGGGCCTGGGACCCCACCGGTTAAATGCTCCTAACAGGCCTAAATGGTTTTTTGAAAAGGAAAAGTACGGCGGTATTCTCTGTGATATCGGTAGCCATCAAGCTGAACAGTACCTGTATTATGCAGGTGAAAAGAATGCCACCGTTGTCAAAAGCCAGGTTGCCAACTACGCCCACCCCCAATACCCGGAGCTGGAGGATTTTGGCGAGGCCATGATACTTGGGGATAATGGTACCAGCAACTACTTTAGAGTCGACTGGTTTACCCCCGATGGCTTGCGTACATGGGGTGATGGCAGAACAACCATTCTGGGGACCAAGGGATACATTGAACTAAGGAAATATATAGATATCACCCGGGACAATACGCCGGACCATCTATTCCTTGTAGACGAAAAAGGAGAACACTACATTAACTGCAGTGGTAAAGTCGGCTATCCCTTCTTCGGAGAGTTGATCCTGGATTGTCTGAATCGAACCGAGAATGCAATGACCCAGGAACACGCCTTTAAGGCTGCAGAGCTTTGTCTGAAGGCTCAGGCTAATGCCGTTAGAATCAGCGGATAAGAATAACAGATTAAAAAGGGACGGTTTCTGTTTAATAAAGAACAGTGAACCGTCCCTTTCGTGTCTCTTTAGAAGTATTTCTTTAGAACATTTTTCTTAGGTTTTCGTATACCTTTGCGCCTTCTTTTTTGGCTATTTCCTTGCCCTCTGCAGCCCAGAGAAAACCCCTTCTCATGATTTCCAAGGCGGGCTCTATCTCAAAGATATCGGCATGATGACCGAGTGCGTTATAGAAAACACGGCCAGCGCCCCATCTCTTGGTCCAGATCTGAGGAACATCTACTTGCCCGTTGGTAGCATGGGGACCATCCACAATCGGGAACCGGGTGGTCGCTAAAACCTCGACGGCTGGATCTACGTGGAGGTAGTACTGTTCACTCTTTACAGGGAAGTCCTCAATACCCTCTACTATGGGGCTTGAACCCTTCTTTATATTAATCATGTATTCAACCCCGTCGCCACCGGGATGGGATACCCAGTTTCCACCGGTCATAAATTGCCATTGTACGCAGTTTCTAAAAGCATCGCACATACCACCATGGCAACCGGCCAGGCCTACCCCTGATGCAACCGCTTCAACAACAGGCCACATCTGTTCATTAGTAATCTGGCCCATAGTCCACACCGGAATAATCAAATCCAGGGTTTTGAGTTTCTCCCCGTCCAAAAAAGAATCCAAGGTATCGGACAACTCCACTTGAAATCCGGATTCTTCCAATACTCCTTTAAATATCTCAGATACCTGTATCGGCTCATGGCCGTCCCAACCACCCTGAACTATCAAAGCTTTTTTACTCACAATATAACCTCCTTAGGTTTGATAATATATCATAACTTTTGGAATATCCCCTTAAGCTGTGGATAGATATCCCTGTACACCTTGTATCTCTCATCATATAGAGCTACTATTTCCGGATCCGGCTCTACCGTCAACCTGGTCCTTACTAGCCTTTCAGCTGCCTCCTCTACGGAAGCATATTCCCCACATCCTACTGCGGCCAGCATTGCTCCCCCTAAGGCAGGGCCTTCCTCCGCCTCCAGGATATCCACCTTTAGGTCTAATACATTGGCCAGGATCTTTCTCCATAGAGGGCTCCTTGCACCACCACCGCACATCTTGGTCCTCTCTACCTTGATTCCCAGGGCCTTGGCGATCTCATAGGAATCCCTGATGGCAAAAGCCACTCCTTCCATCATGGCGAGGGTCATATCCTTTCTGCCGGTCTCCATGGTCATACCAAGGAAAGCCCCCTTCGCATTAGGATCATTGTGAGGTGAACGTTCTCCCATCAAATAGGGTAGAAAATATACCGAATTCCTGCCAAGATTTTCTATATCCTCCTGTTCCCCTTGAAAATCCTTGGTATTGAGGATCTCCTCCATCCACCATTTGTTACAGGAGGCTGCACTTAAGACCACTCCCATGAGGTGATAGTTGCCGTCGGCATGGGCAAAGGCATGTAGGGCATTGTTCTTGTCGACTCCAAACTTTTTGCTGGAGATAAATATGGTTCCGGAAGTACCCAGAGAAACGTTGCACTTACCCTCCCCGACAGTCCCGGTCCCTACTGCCGCGGCTGCGTTGTCCCCGGCCCCGGCCACAACCTTCACATCATTATTAAGGCCTAGCCTTTCTGCTATCTCCTCCTTAAGGGTTCCGACAACCTCATAGCTTTCAAATACGTCGGGCAACTGTTCCCGGGTTATCCCACAGATTTCCATCATTTCCTCCGACCAACACCTGTTCTTAACATCGAAGAAGAGGGTACCCGATGCATCGGAAGGATCCGTACAATGCACCCCGGTCAATCTATAGGCTATATAGTCCTTGGGTAGCATGATCTTATGTATCTGCCTGTAGTTCTCCGGTTCATGCTTTTTCATCCACAGTATTTTGGGTGCCGTAAAGCCTGCAAAGGCAATGTTAGCCGTATATTCCGACAGCTTTTCCTTCCCAATCTTTTCATTCAGGTAGTCGGTCTCTTCCGCGGTTCTCCCATCATTCCAGAGGATGGTGGGCCTTATAACCCTGTCTTCCTCATCCAAAACCACCAGCCCGTGCATCTGGCCGCCAAATCCGATCCCTGCCACCTGGGACTTATCTATACCATGAAGGAGCTCTACCAGCCCTTCCTGGGTATTTTCGTACCAATCCTCGGGATCCTGCTCGGACCAACCCGGCCTTGGAAAACTGATAGGGTATTCCTTGGATACACTCTTTACAATAGTGCCGTCCCCGGCCATCAGAAGTAGTTTTACTGCTGATGTGCCAAGGTCTATTCCGATATAATACATATTGCACCCCTTTTCCAATAAGCGATTCAATATACTAATCCAACAGACTTATAATCAATCTATAACAGGTTTAAGCGTCGATGACATTCACCATAACTTCGCCTACAGAATATCAACCAACTATTATGGATATATAAGCCATTGACATTAACCAAAGAGTATGCTGTTTATAATACCCTCCAGATACTCCTGCCTGCCGGATCCGGGAAGTTCCGGAGCACCCAGCTTCTCGGCATACTCTGCCAGCTCAGCCAGATTTGTTTCGTCGTTTATTATCTTTGCACCTATTCCGCTGTTAAAGCTTGAATATCTCTCCTTTATAAAGTCGTCAATCCTGCCGTCCTCTATTATCTGGGCAGCTTTTATGAGACCCAGGGCAAAGGTATCCATTCCCAAGATAAACCCATAGAACATATCCTCATGGGTATAGCTGGGTCTGCGGTTTTTAGCATCAAAGTTGAATCCTCCGTTTTTAAGCCCTCCGGCCTTTAATACCTCGTACATGCACATGGTTGCCTCATATACGTCAAAGGGGAAATGGTCCGTATCCCAGCCAAGGAGGTAGTCGCCCTGGTTGGCATCGATGCTTCCCAGCATTCCGTGTATGGCGCTGACCCGAAGTTCATGCTGGAAGGTATGTCCTGCCAGGGTTGCATGGTTTGCTTCTATGTTAAGTTTAAAATCCTTATCGAGGCCATATTCTTTCAGGAAACCGATTGCAGTAGCTGCGTCAAAATCATACTGGTGTTTGGTAGGCTCCTTGGGCTTTGGTTCGATATAGAAATCTCCCTCAAAACCTATGCTGCGTCCATATTCTACCGCCATCCTCATAAGTCTGGCTATATTATCCAGTTCGAATTTCATGTCGGTGTTTAGAAGGGTCTCATAACCCTCTCTTCCACCCCAGAATACATAGCCCTTACCACCTAATTTGACCGTTAAATCCAGTGCCTTTTTGATCTGGGCAGCGGCAAAACAGTAAACATCAGCCGAATTGGTGCTCCCTGCCCCATTCATATACCTTGGATTGGTAAACATATTGGCTGTACCCCAAAGTAGCTTCTTACCTGTAGCTTCCATCTTCTCTTTCATATAATCGGTGATCTCATCCAGTCGGGCATTGGTCTCGGCTAAGGTGTCAGCTTCGGGAACCAGATCCACGTCATGAAAACAAAAATACTCTATTCCCAGTTTGTCCATGAATTCAAATCCTGCATCCACCTTGGCCTTGGCGTGCTCCATGGTACCAACCTGGGCACCAAAGCTCTTATCTGCAGTACCGACTCCGAACATATCTGCGCCGGTTGCGGAGAGGTTGTGCCACCAAGCCATGGCAAATGGTAAGTGCTCCTTCATGGTTTTACCCAAAATAACTCTATTTTCGTCATAATACTTAAATGCTAAAGGATTTTTACTTGTAGGACCCTCGTACTTTATCTTTGGTATGTTTTTAAAGATTTCGGACATAGTATACCTCCTCAATTTGTTAATGGTTATACCCATATTATACACTAAATTTGGAAATTAACATACCATGATACTACTGATTAGATATATCTATAGATATTATATATAAAGTTTCATAAAATTAGCGCATTATGCCAGTCAATCATATCCTGGTAATAGCTATTGATCGCTCCCTCTTATCAATAGCTCATTACCTAAGATTTTGAGCTGGCACAAGAGGTTAAAATTAGGGACGGTTATTCCCCCCTTATGACAGGAATATCCGTCCCCAAGTCGTCATTCTATCTTCAGTTATCCATAGTCATGGATAGAACTAATCGGTAAAGCTCATTAAAAACTCAAAGTGATGCTTACCTGCAAAAACCTTATGCTTGGGATCAAGTTGGGTGGACCAGGCCATATTTCCACCGATACCAGCCATGGCACCGTCAATATTAATGTAGACTTCATCCCTGCGTACAAGTTCGTGCTCATGGTAAGCATTCCAATAATCCTCCACGGTATTGTGGTGTACGTCAAAGGAGAATAAAGAGCCCTCAACGGTGATCCTGCTGCCATCCTCGTCCTCCAGGGCAAACCACCTGGTATCGGCGTGGCTGCCGTTATGGCTGACAGGCACAAAGGGAAAATGGGTTTCCTCAACTGACGAGCTATACCTTCCAACGGGCGCAGCCAGTTTCCTGTCGCAATAGCTCTCACCCGGTCCCCTACCGTACCAGTGCAGGGCCTTAAATCCTTCCGGTGCTGTAAAGCTAAGGCCTACCCTCGGGAGGTGTACGTAATTGCTGTCTATATCTATGGCAGCACTCACCCCAATATCCCCGTCCCTATACACGGTGTAGGTAACCTGACTATATATGCTGCCCTTGTCTCCGTCAATTCTGTTGGTAAACATAACCCTGGCATTACCTTCTCTCTGGGTGACACCATAGTCCGCAGCTAAAGGTACCCTCTTCAATTTACCGGGCATAAAGGAAGGCCATAATCCATTGGATTCTCCCCACCATTTAGATTCTAAGTGGAGGCCTGTCCTGCTCCGATCGAAGTTTTCCACTCCGCTCCTTAGGATATATTCCTTCCCGTTTCGTTCATAACTAAGTAAGGTGTTGTCCTCGGAATCAAAGGTTACCTCAAAGTCCTGCCCCTTTACTGTTATAAGAGTCTCTTTCACCTCTATGGACAGGTCGCATCCGTCTGAGGATACCTTTGGTTCAATAGGAGCCGGACCCTTTAATTCAAACTGGTAATTGGCTATTTCGTGGCCTTTCTCAGCCCAAGGATAGTCAACTGCAGTCTTTACCCTTATATTTATATAAACTTCATTGGTCTCATCCTCAACTGAGGACAGATCCACCATAAAGGCAATATCATCAAGGGACTTATCCCCGGTTGGAAGATGAATATCCCCGCTCTCAACAATCTCCCCGCGTACCAGGATTTCATATTCAAAGGATAACTCATCAAAGCCGATACTCTGGGACCGGTTCTTTGCTATAAAGCTTCCTTTGACCTCCTTGTCAGCCTCTATGATGATAGGGGATTGAGCCTGTTTTAATTCAAGACCGCTGGGCTTTGGCGTAAGATCTGCCATAACGATCCCATTTGCACACATATAATAAGGGCAAACCCAATCGGTTAAATCCTCTCCCCAATCTCCGCCAAAACCAAAGAAGGTCTCACCTTTTTCATTGACCGCCGGTAAGCACTTATCCTGCCAGTCCCATACAAAGCCTCCTTGGAAGATCTCGTATTTTTCTGCCAGACGGTTGAACTGTTCAAAATTCCCGCTGGAATTGGTTATCTGATAGGCGTATTCTATGAGCACTATGGGTCTTCTGTCGTTATTATCGGCAATCATGTATTCAAGTAGCTCCATGGTTGGGTACATGGTACATTTGATATCACTGGCAATAAGGCCGGGATCGTTGTTCTCATACTGTACCAGCCTGGTGTCATCGTATTCCCTGATCCAGTTGGCCATAGCCGCATGACCGGGACCATATCCGGATTCATTCCCCAGGGACCAGGATACTATGGAAGGATGGTTTTTATGGATTAATACCATACGTCTGGCCCGCTCCAGCATAGCTTCCGACCATTCCGGATTGTTGGTTAAATTGCCCCCCAGTCCATGGGTTTCCAAATTGGTTTCGCAAACAACCATAAGCCCATATTTATCGCAGAGATCATACCATACCGGATCATCTGGATAGTGGCTGGTCCTGACAGAGTTGAAGTTTAGCCTTTTCATCAGCTTGATCTCCTCTATCATATGCTCCTTGCTTACGGTTCTTCCGGTCAGCCAGAAGTGCTCATGCCTGTTTGTGCCCCTAAAGACTACCCGCTTGCCATTTAGTTTGATGACGTTGTTTTCGATGGATATCTCTCTAAAGCCAATGTTTAGAGCTTCATAGTCCGTTTCCTGCCCGCTGCCATCTATCAGCGTAAATACAAGCCTATATAAGTTTGGCCTGTCAAAGTCCCAGGGCAGTACATCATCTACTTCAAGTTCAAAGAAGGCGGACTCGGTAATTGGGCGCATCCCCTTAAAGCCCCATCCGGAACCCATACCCATAATCGGGCTTGTAGTATCCACGGGTTTTGTGCACTCTATCAATAGTTTGCCGGACTGATCGAAGAGGGAAAGCCTTATGGTAGAGTCTGCAAATCCCTCTGTCCTGTTGACAAAACAGCGGGCATTTATAACCCCGCCACCGTGAACGGTAGGCTTTGCATCCACTTTAAAATCCTGAATGCGCAGTTTCGGTTTGGCTATTAATTTTACAGATCTGAATATACCGGACAGGTGGAAGTAGTCCTGACCTTCCAGCCAAGTACCGTCACAAAACCTGAGTACTACCAGGGTTATTAAGTTTTCACCGGTAGTCAGGTATTCTGTTATCTCAAATTCTGACGGAAGTTTGCTGTCCTGGGAATAGCCTACCGGATGACCGTTAATCCAGAGATAATAGGCAGACTCCACTCCGCCGAAGTTTATAAATACGCTACGCTTGTCAAAGGATTCGGGTAGCATAAAGGACCTGCGATAGATGCCGCAAGCGTTATCCTCCGGTACATAAGGAGGATTATATCTTTGATAGATATCATAATCCTTCTTTTCGCCTATATTCAGTAAATACTTCTCCCCCATCTTGTCCTTAAAGGGGTAAAGGGTATTTACATATACCGGTTTTCCGTATCCTTGAAGTTCCCAGTTTCCCGGCACCTTTATCTTACCCCATCCCGACAGATCTGCATCAGTTTGGTTAAAGCCGCCAGGTATAGCCTCCGGACTATCTACCAATAAAAAATCCCATTCCCCGTCTAAGGATAATATAAACTTGGAATTCCCATCCAGCCTGGCCTGTTCAGCATTTTCATAAGCAGACCAGGGAAAGTGGGCAGGTGCCCGGTTTATTTGGGTTATGTATTGGTTATGATAGTCTGGCTTCTTATGAAATCCTTTGAATACTTCTAGCATTATGTCTTGCCTCCTTAAAAAAAGGGGCGGCTTCCCTGCCATTGGAAGCAGGTGGAACCGTCCCCTTCGCTATAGTTTAATCCACTTTAAATTCCCCTCGGTACAATGCCTCTATATCAGTTAGCATCTTTTGTACCATGGGTTTGTTTACCGCGAACTCAGACTCACCGTCTATAAACACGGCATAGAAATCGTCATCATAGGGTACGTAGTTTATATGCATCTCTCGATTTTTCCCCTTGTTTAGGTAAAAGATAGCCTTAACTTCTGCTTTCCCCTCGGTACCTTCTCTGACCTCGGCGTCCGCGAGAACACCTACGATACTCTGGTATACCTTCCTAAAAGGCTTATCTTCGACCTCTTTTCCATTTATCTTGAAGGTATGGATTACCTCGTCCTCTTCTCCCTCTTCTTCTGCCGGCTTTGTCTCCCGTTCCAAGGTCAGGGTATGTTTATGCCCTAAGCCCTCCACTACTATCTTATCCACATAGTCGATATTTACTATATAGATAAATTTGTCAACCAGCTCAAAGGGCGTTACATCTAAAAATTTCGTATTGCTTTTCTTCATTCCATAAACGGAATCAGAACCCGGCGTTTTAAAGTATACCTTACCATCTTCGTATTCATCACCGATCAATAGATGTAAAGTTTCTTCGTTGTCCTTTAGGATAAACTCAGCCGAGGGTTCATCAAGACCGTACTTCGAAAGATCCTTGGCCCCGTCTTCAATGAACTCGTCTATATTCAGGACAGGCACCTTCTCCATATACTTGGATAAGGCCTCACCGTTAACGTTCATATACTCCCTGTACGGTTGTATCATCTTCAAATCCGTAAGGGTGGTCTGGACATAATCCTCATCGTCTATATCCGTTAGCTTGATTTCGATGGGTCTGCCGTCCTTTTTATCTACCTTGAGATACGTTATCTCCTGAGCATTAATCCGTGGTAATCTATTGTCTCTTACATCGGCAAGGCTATACCTTAGATGATCTCCGTGGTTGGTCCATACCTCATATACCTTTGGATCTCCCTCGAGCATCAGGTAGTAGGTATTACCTATAGGGGTACTGTTTCCTAGATAGAGTACCTCTACAGTACCATCCTTTAAGGTAACCTTACCTGTAGCCTGGGGGTTATCCAGTCCATAAGGTGAAAGATCATCCGGGGTCTCTTCTTCTATAATCCGCTCAGCCTCCAGATTGGCAAAGCTATAGGCCAAGTCATCCACCCGTATTTCCCTTAACGTTACCTCATAGGGATAATCCACTTCCCATACGGACTTCTTTACCTTCTCTTTTTTTCCGTCCTTTTCCTCTTCTACTTCCTTCTCTACCTTGTTGAAGGTCAACTCACCGGATTCATTCTTAATCTCCATCTTAACAATATCATCCTTGTTTAGCTTCAAAACAGGGATCTTATCATTTGCATCCGGCTCTTCGGGTTCAGGCCTGTTGGAAAGGAAAAAATAGGAGCCTGTCAAAATACCAAGTACTACTAGCAGTATTATGATATTCCTGGACTTCCTCATAGGTGTCTCCTCCTAAGCCACATAACCAATCCTGCACCTAATATAATCAGGGGTATGAGAATTACGGTTATGCCGGCAAACAATAATCGCTGGAAAGCATTAATATTAAGGTATCTGCTCAGTAAACTCTTAGGTCTGATGGAGATGCTCTCCTGCTTATCCTGGAGCCAGTTAAGGCTGTTTAATATGAAGTCCGCATTTCCTATGCTGGCAAACCTGGAATCAATAAACTCAGCATCCCCGGCAACTACCAGTTTTGTCTCATGGTATTTACCTATCTTTTCGTCCCAGGTCTTATCTGCTATAGCCACAGCGATATTGAAGGGCCCGTCTATATCTCCTTCTTCCTTTTCAGGGGCAGTGGATGTATAGTCGGTCCTTCCCCAAGCAGAATCACTGGTTACCAGCAACGGTTCAATCTCGATGCTCCTCTTCTTCATATCCAGTATATCGATACCCTGGGCTCCTAATGTTAATACCTGCATCTTGTTGACCTTCATGGGACTTATAATCATATGGCTAATCATTTCGGGGACTAACCATGTAGGATTTTGGAAGTAATGATTCCTGTCTCCCTCTATCGTTAAGGCCTTATTCAAGGCTATTCCATAGCTCTTAAAGAGAGCATCAAAATTTGGCATGTCAGCTTCCACAATATCCATTAAGAATATCGCCCGGCCCTTGTTATCCAGATATTTCCTGATCTTTTCTTCCTCTTCATCGGTCATATCCCGCTGAGGAGCTATTATCATTAGTATAGCTGCATCAGATGGTACCTCATCTTCTGTTAAAAGGGACAGGTTTTTAATTTCATAGTTCTCCAGCTCCATCTTCTTCCTCAGATCATAGGGCAGGCTCTGTTCCATATGGCCCTCCAATAAATATACAACAGGGAGCTCTTCTGCCGTCACATATTGAATAGCACTGGTTACCCTTTCCTCCAAGGCCAGGGATTCGGCACGGGTGTTTCCGTACTGGTCAGTTCTTACATTAAAGATATCATAATAGTCTATTACCTTAAATCTATCTCCACACTCTACGATATAGCTACCATCTCTGAGAGTGGTGCCGTCCTTGGTATACTTGCTGGAAAAGGTGGGGTTTTTTACAGGATCTACATAGGTTATGGTGATATTTTTGTTTTTTCTCCTATACTTTTGCAGTATCTCGTCAAATACCTTATCCTCGCTGCCGGTCTTGTACAGGCCAATGATCTGTATTTCCTGATCCAGGTTTTTTAATATTGTGTCGGTCTGATCCGATAGGGAAAACAATCTATTCTCCGTCAAATCGATCTTGAAGGGGATCTGCCCTACCACCAAGTTTACTATAATCAGGATAGCCAGTACAAAGGCTGTCAACAAAGTCGCATATCCGCCATATTTAAACTTCTTATCCTTGAATGAATTTAGTATCTTAAGCCTATCTAATTTCATAATCCTGACTCCCCCCTAACTCCATCTTCTCTTCTCCAGCACCCTAATTGTCAAAAAGACGAAGGCTGCTGAAAAGGTAATATAGTATACTATGGGACTCAAACTCAAAATACCTATTTGAAACTCTTCATAGCGCTTCAGTAGCGAAAACCATTCAAAAACCCTTACGATAAATCCATCGAAGAAATACTTATCCGCCAGAAAATAGGTTAAAACTATAATAATCGCACCCACCAGGGTGGTGGCTACGCCCACATATATGTTTCTTGTATTAAAATATACGAATGCTCCTAAAGCCAGGGCAATTATTCCGGCGAAAATAATGCCGGATGTTTTGTCCGTAGGAAGTCCCTGGGTTACCCAATCGAGTATCCACATAAACAGCAGGGCACTGAAGGTGATTACCGCCGCTATTACCTGGTTCTCCGTCAATGTGGATATAAACAGCCCTATGGAGATAAAAGCCGAACCCAAGAGTAAAAATCCTATATATCCGCCTACTATCTCCCATGTTGCCAGGTTTCCAAAAAAGGATAGGATGATGGGATATATGCAGGTTATAAGAAGAGTCAAAACGAATACAGAGACAGCGGCGAAATATTTACCCAGCACTATACCGGTTAAGGAAGTGGGGCTGGTAAATAATAGCTGGTCGGTTCTCTGCCTCTTATCATCAGGCATCAGTCTCATGGTTAGAATGGGCACCACTATTAAAAAGATAAAGGTGATGCTGCCCAGTACAGCATTATAGTCGGGACTGGCCGGAAATAAGTTGGTCATTGCAAAAAAGAATCCGGACAGTAGCAGGAAAAATCCCATAAAGATAAAACCTGTGGATGAAGTGAAATAAGCTCTCAATTCACGTTTAAACACTGCTAACATATTAGGACACCTCCACTTTTTCCTGGGTGGTTACCTGTAGGAAAATATCCTCCAGAGTAAGATCCATGGATTTCATCTGTAGGATAGGATACCCCGCCCGGCTCAAGGCGTTAAAGACCGGTCTTCTTACGTCTATATCCTTCTCTGCCTCTATCCATACATCTATGGTATCCGGTTCCCTGACCCCTTGGGCTTCTACATACTTGATGCCGGCTACATCCCTAAGAACCTTTACAGCCTGCCTTTCAGGAGCTGCGATCCTCAGGGTCAACTTACTGCTCTCACCAAGCCTCTTGGACAGGTTCTCCGGCGTATCGCTGGCAACTATCCTTCCCTTGTTGATGATGACCACTCGCTGGCATACCGCGCTGACTTCCGGCAATATATGGGAGCTTAGGATGATGGTATGCTTTCTGCCAAGCTGTTTTATCAGGTTTCTGATCTCGATTATCTGCTTGGGATCCAGGCCTACCGTCGGTTCGTCCAGGATCAAAACCGGTGGATTGCCAACCAATGCCTGTGCAAGGCCCACCCTTTGCTTGTACCCCTTGGACAGGTTCTTAATAAGCCGGTCACGTACATCGGTGATCCTAACCAGTTCTAAAATCCTATCCATCTCCTGCTTCCTATTCTTAAGGTCGACTTTCTTAATTTCAAATACAAAATTTAGATACTCTCTGACCGTCATATCCAGGTATAGTGGTGGAAACTCCGGCATATAGCCTATGCGTTTCTTTACCTCTTCGGGATTGTCTAAGATGTCGTATCCATCTACCGTGACGGTACCCTCTGTAGCAGAAATATAGCCTGTGATAATGTTCATGGTTGTGGACTTGCCTGCACCGTTGGGTCCGAGAAAGCCCAATATTTCACCTTCATTTACGGTGAAATTCAGATTATCTACAGCAAGATGCTGACCAAACCGTTTTGTTACGTTTTTAATCTCTATCAATTATCTGTCTCTTATACACATCT
>DGDX01000072.1:27102-31128 GCA_002385665.1 Firmicutes bacterium UBA3941 | reverse complement strand
AGATGTGTATAAGAGACAGGTGCGGAACTTTGGACTTATTGACAATCTACCTGAGGGGTGCTGTGTAGAGGTGCCGGTACTTGCTTCAAGACGCGGTCTCGATCCCATACATGTAGGTCCATTACCGGATCATCTGGCTATCCTGAACAATATCAATGCCCGTTGTGAGGAACTGGCGGTAGAGGGTGCTCTGGAAGGGGACAAGAGAAAGATATTCCATGCAATATGCTTAGATCCCCTAACATCGGCGGTATTGAGTCTGCAGGAGATCCAAGATATGGTGGATGAGATGTTTGAAGCCAATAAAGACTGGTTACCCAATTTTGATATTTAAGTAGGGAGTACGGTACTTCCGAAAGATTTCAATGGGATATATACAAAAAGAAAATCTTGCATTAAGTTAACTTGAAAAAACAGACATAAACAGGGGTTAAATGGGCTAGGATACTCGTTTAATCCCTGTTTTTTTACAGAAATCCCGGGGACTTTGTATTTACTGGTACATATCGTATAAAAAATATGGTATTATTATAATAGGAATATATGACCTAATGCACTTGAAAAGGAGGTTGCACTTGATGAAATCGGATATCGGCTTAATTGGACTAGCAGTTATGGGGCAGAATCTAGTTCTTAATATGGAAAGCAAAGGATACAAAGTTTCGGTCTATAATCGCAGTAGAGGGGCTACTGAAAAGTTCCTGGAGGGAGCGGCCAAGGGTAAGAAGAATATTATCCCTGCATATACTCTGGAAGAATTGGTAGAGTCCCTGGAACGACCCAGACGGATAATGTTAATGATAAAAGCGGGTTCGCCAGTGGATTCCACCATTACATCACTATTGCCACTACTGGAAGAAGGGGATATAATAATAGATGGCGGTAATTCCTATTTTAAGGATACCGTTAGGAGGATTTCGGAATTAGAACAAAAGGGAATTCATTATTTAGGTGCGGGCGTTTCAGGGGGAGAGGAAGGAGCCCTGGAAGGTCCCAGTATTATGCCAGGCGGAAGTAGGGAGGCCTGGGAAAGCGTCAAGGAAATACTAAAGGATATATCCGCAAAAGTAGAAGGCAATATTCCATGTTGTGACTATATCGGTCCCGGTGGTTCCGGCCATTATGTAAAGATGGTACATAACGGTATCGAATACGGAGATATGCAGCTTATTAGCGAGGCCTATTATTTTATGAAGGAATACCTTGGTATGTCGGCTCTCGAAATGAAAGACGTATTTGAGGAATGGAACAAGGGAGAATTGAACTCTTATCTGATTGAGATAACTGCACATATATTGGGGAAAGTGGACGAGGAAACCGGGAAGCCTTTGGTAGACGTTATCTTAGATAAGGCAGGTAATAAAGGGACTGGCAAATGGACATCCCAGGAAGCCTTGGAGTTAGGTGCAGTCGCCCCTACAATTGCCGATGCCGTGTTCGCAAGATATCTGTCAGCCCTTAAAGAGGAGCGGGTAAAAGCCTCCAAGGTGTTAGAAGGTCCACAACCGAGTTTAGATGGTACACCTACTGATAAAGAACAATTGATTCGGGATTTAGGCGGAGCCCTCTTAGCATCTAAAATCTGTTCCTATGCACAAGGGTTTCAACTGCTGAAAAATGCATCGGATACTTATGAATGGGAGCTAAAACTAGGTGATATTGCCCTACTATGGAGGGAAGGGTGTATCATAAGGGCCCAATTCTTAAACAAGATAAAGGAGGCCTACGATAGAAATCCAGATTTAGAGAATCTAATGCTTGACTCCTATTTCAGTGAGGTCTTACATAGAGCGCAGAAGGGATGGAGAAGGGTTATTGGCCTGGCGGTTGAAAACGGTATACCTGTATCATCCTTTAGTTCGGCGCTGGCCTATTTCGATGGATATAGAAGAGAGACCCTGCCTGCTAATATGATTCAGGCACAGAGGGATTATTTTGGTGCCCATACCTATGAACGCATTGATAAGGAAGGCATATTCCATACAGATTGGTTAAAAGCCTAGGAATATAACTTTTTCACCGTAATACGATTATGACATCAAAGGGGTGTAAGGTTGAATATTCTTGCATTAGAGGCGAGCACTTCATCAGCTAAAGCTGTTATCTATTCAGATACTAAAGGAATTATTGCAGCCCGGGATCGGGCATATGATCCAAATATAAGTAATGTGGTAACCCAGGATCCGGACGGTATATACAGGGCGCTGTTGGATTGTGGCGGCTCCCTGTTAGAATCCCACGGTAAGGATATCCAAGGGGAAATCGATGCCATAGCTCTTTGCAGCACATGGCACAGCCTGTTAATTACCGATAAACAGGGTAAACCTGTTGATAGGATTCTCACTTGGGCTGACAACCGTTCAGCGGATATTGTTAACAGGTACAAGAAGGATACTGGGTTGGTAAATGATATCTATAAAAGGACAGGGTGTCCGGCCCATACCAATTTTCCCCTTTGGAAATGGATGCACTTTAAAGAAAATTGCGATATAGATACTACCTCCCTCCGTCTATCGTCCCAGTCTGATTACATATTCAAACGCATGACCGGAGATTGGGGGGTGTCACGTAGTGTAGCATCAGGCAGCGGTTTTTTGAACATCCATACTTTAGATTGGGATGAACATATTCTGGAATTTGCAGGTTTGGCCGCAGAGCAATTAGCTCCCTTACAGGATCCGGAATATACGGCTCCATTAGGGGCAGAAGCGGCCGAAGCGTTAAACGTAAGGGAAGGGATACCCGTGGTTATTACCGGCCCTGACGGAGCGCTAAATCAGGTAGGCGCAGGGGCCATGGGTGAAGGGGTCATGACCATGTCTGTAGGTACCAGCGGGGCAATCCGAATGGCCACAGACAACCCTATATTGCCCGAGGTGCCATCAACCTGGTGCTACTATATTGCAGAGGGAAAAAGGCTGGCAGGGGCTGCTACATCCGGTGCCGGAAATTGTGTCAACTGGTTCGTTAAAACCTTAAATAAAAATAAGTATAGCTATGATGACTTAGAGAGTTTCATAGACGAGACAAGGCTCATGGATGCACCAGTATTTCTCCCATTTATGTTTGGGGAGCGTTCTCCAGGTTGGGAAGGCTCCAGACTGGGGGGATTTACACAACTTAGCGGCGACCATGGATTGGGACAGCTTTATTATGCCGTTTTGGAAGGCATTTTGTTAAACATCTATCAATGCTATGAAATACTTACCCAAGTTGGTGGAGTTCCCCATGATATTAGGATCTCCGGGGGCATAGAAAACTCCAAGTTTTGGCTCCAGATGGCAGCGGATATCTTCCAAAGAGAAATACAGACCTTTGATCTGGAGCACTCGTCTACCATGGGTGCCATAGCCATGGCACTTAAGGTCCTGGGGAGTATGAATTCCCTACAGGAGTTTAAACTAAAACCCAGGGAGACAATTGTCCCAAATAGGGATAAGGCCAAATTCTACGAACACAGATTCCAAAAATATTTGGAATGGTACCATAGAGCCTGAGTAGAATAGATAATGGTTTAAGGCTACAGGTATGTCCTATGGTAATGGACCATACCGGAGGGCTTTATGATAAACAAAACATCTATTTAGCGAAAGGAGGAGCGGACATGGATAAGGAACAAATTATAACAAAAATAACCGAAGGTGGTTTAGTTGCAGTAGTTAGGGCCGAATCCAGTGAGCAAGCCTTTAGGATTACCGAGGCATGTATAAAAGGTGGGGTGGTTGGAATTGAAATCACCTTTACTGTACCTGGGGCAGATAAACTCATATGGGACCTATCCAACGTATACAAAAACGGCGAGATTGTAATAGGTGCTGGTACGGTAATGGATCCAGAGACGGCCAGAATAGCTATACTGGCAGGAGCCCAGTATATAGTCAGCCCATACTTAAATCTGGATACCGTGAAACTTTGCAATAGGTATCGCATTCCTTGTATGCCAGGTGCTATGTCCATCAAGGAAGTAGTAGAAGCTATGGAAGCAGGGGCCGATATAATTAAGATATTCCCTGGTCAAATTCTAGG
>DGDX01000072.1:0-27042 GCA_002385665.1 Firmicutes bacterium UBA3941 | reverse complement strand
GGTGCGGTAGCTGTTGGTGCGGGCGGATCTCTAACCCGTGGCGCTAAGACCGGGGATTATGATGCCATTGTCGAAACAGCCAAACAATTTATTGCAAAAATAAACGAGGCCAGGGGCTTGTAATCGGTATAGGATATTACTTCCCTTAATGTCTCTAACATGACCAATGAGCTTTTGTAAGAATTTATGCTAATCATATCTTAATATAAAAGAGGGGGATATTTATGCCTAAAAGAGTTGTTACTTTTGGAGAAATCATGCTTCGACTATCACCACCGGAATATCAGCGTTTTGTGCAAGCAGATACCTTTGAAGTCGTCTACGGCGGCGGTGAAGCCAATGTAGCTGTATCCCTTGCCAACTTTGGATTGGATGCGGCCTATGTAACAAAACTACCCGATAATCCTATCGGAGACGCAGCTGTTAACGAATTGAGAAGGTATGGTGTGGATACCAGGTTTATTGCCAGGGGCGGTGACCGGATAGGGATCTATTATTGTGAGAAGGGCGCCTCGGTAAGGCCGTCAAAGGTTGTGTACGATAGGGCTCATTCCTCAATCGCCGAAGCCAAGCCCGGAGATATCGACTGGAGAGGAGCCTTTGAAGGGGCTGAATGGTTCCACTTCACCGGAATTACCCCTGCCCTTGGAGATAATGTAGCAGAGCTGACAGAGGAAGCCTGTAAAATTGCAAAGGAGATGGGGTTAACCATTAGTTGCGACCTGAATTACAGGAAAAAGCTATGGTCCACCGAGAAGGCCGGTAAGGTAATGAGTAAGCTGATGGAATATGTAGACATCGTTGTTGCCAATGAAGAGGATGCAGAAAAGGTATTTGGAATTAAGGCTGCCGATACCGATGTCACAACCGGTGAATTGGATTTGGCAGGATACAAGTACGTTGCAAAAGAATTGATGGAACGGTTTAACCTTGAGATTGTTACCATTACCTTGAGGGAGAGCCTATCGGCTTCAGACAATAACTGGTCAGCAATGCTCTACGATGGAAACGAATATCTATTCTCAAAGAAATATGAACTGCATATAGTGGATAGGGTCGGAGGAGGGGACTCCTTCGGAGCAGGACTTATCTATTCACTAATAACCGGAAAAGATAACAGGGATGCATTGGAATTTGCAGTTGCTGCTTCAGCACTTAAACACACCATAATTGGCGACGCAAACCATGTGTCCGTTGATGAAGTCGAAACCCTAAAGGGCGGCGACGCATCAGGAAGGGTACAGAGGTAAGTCATAATAGAAAATTAAATTATTCTATTGTGGTGGGTCGGGGGATATCTCTCGCTATTATATGCGGTGAGTGCCGATTATTTAATAGGAGATGGGGTATCCCCCTTACCTAGTTGAAACTTTCATATAGCGATTTTCTATATGTTTTAGGCCTTGGAAGAAAACCTGGTATGACGGACCCCTAAAACTTTTTTAGGAGTAATACCGGTTTTCTTGTCATGACTGGTTAATTTTAACGGTTCTGATAATGAATATAAACCCATATCAAACAAGATCAAATTGGAGTGTTTAATAGCCTATTAGTATTACTATTAGCTGAGAATGAAGGTTCTTTTTATCAACGTCAATGAAACTATCCTAAGATTCTATTCCATAACTTAACACAAGGGACTAAACCGGTAGTATAGATTTTGTAGATACAAGTCATATTTAATACTGATTCTAAGTGCTATTTATAAGTATTGAGAGGGGGACATCAAAATGTCAGTAAAAAAGGCGTTTGTGACGGGAGGAAGCAGGGGTATTGGCAGAGGAATTGCATGGGTATTGGCAAAGGCAGGTTATGATGTAGCTATAACCTATAACTCTCAAAAGGAAGAAGCACAGTCCTTGGCGGCAGAAATAGAAGCCATGGGGAGAAAATGTTTCTATTACCAGGCCAGCCTGGAAAGGGCAGACGTACCGGAGGCTGTTACAGCTAAGGCTATAGAGGATCTGGGGGGCATAGATCTGCTGGTTTGCAACGCCGGCTTAACCAGAAAACACAGCTTGCTGACCATGAGTGCCGACCAAATAGATTTTCTCTATGGACTCAATTATAGGAGCTACTTATTATGCTCCAAGGTTGCGGCAAACTATATGGTGGAAAACAAGATCAAGGGTAATATCATCTTTATTGCTTCTACGAGGGGTATACGCTCCTATCCCGATGATTCCATCTATGGTTCGTTAAAGGCAGCGCTTATCCGTGGGGTCGAATCCCTGGCCTTGGAGATGTCTCAATACGGCATAAGGGTTAACTGTGTTGCACCGGGTGCTACCGCTATTCGAGGGAACTTTACCCATGAGGAACTGACCTCAAGCAATGTTGCCAAGAAGATACCCTTGGGTAGGTTTGGTACTCCTAAAGAGGTAGGATATCTGGTTGAATTTTTAGCTTCTACCAAAGCGGACTATATAACCGGTGCTACCATTAAAATCGATGGCGGCCTTATCCTGCCGGGTATGCCCGAGGACAATTCCGAGGATGCCGGCTATGGCTGGTCAAGGATGAGAAGAACCGTTTGGTAGAAAGGGGATACAGGCATGAGAGGGTTGCTAAGGAGATTCAAGCAGTCCTTAAGGGATGGAGAGTGTGTTATTGGTCCCTTTATGAAAACATGTGATCCGGCCTTCGTAGAAGTGGCGGGTTACGCAGGGTTTGACTTTGCCATCCTGGATATGGAACATGGTCCTATATCCGTAAAGGAAATGGAAAATAATATTCGCGCCGCCATAATATCCGAACTTGTTCCCATAGTAAGGGTACCGGATTCCAGCGAGACCAGTATTGGAAAAGCTCTGGATATTGGTGCCATGGGGGTACAAGTACCCCAGATACAGAATGCCCGGCAGGCGGGGGAAGTTATCCAAAGGGCTAAGTTCTCTCCCAAAGGCGAACGAGGCCTATGCCGCTTCGTTAGGGCAGCAAACTACTCTGCTCTAGATCGATATGAGTACTTTGAAACAGCTAATGAGACCTTGGTTATTCTGCAGTTGGAGGGACAGGAGGCCATGGATAACCTGGATGAGATCCTGGAGGTAGAGGGAATAGACGTCCTGTTTATCGGGCCCTATGACCTATCCCAATCCCTGGGTATCCCCGGGGATGTTACAAATCCCAAGGTAATAGAACAGATGGAATACATTGTAAATAAAGCCAAAGCAAAGGGTATAGTGGTAGGTACTTTTATTGACGAACCGGATTCGGTGGATTTTTGGAAGCAGGGCGGAGTACAATACTTCTCCTATTCGGTAGATGTAGGTATATTTTTAGACGCATGTAAAAATATCGTAGGATATTTGCGACCCAAAGAGGAGGTATAGTTATGTCCAAAATAACAATAAGAAATGTAAAAGCGATACTAACGGCGCCGGCTGGTATCAATCTGATAGTCGTGAAGGTAGAAACCAGCGAACCGGGACTATATGGGCTTGGATGTGCTACTTTTGCCTATAGAGAGAAGCTGGTAGCATCTATGGTAGAGGACTATTTGGATCCCCTGTTAAAGGGCAGGGATGTCTCTAACATAGAGGATCTATGGCATCTGATGAACAACAACTCCTACTGGAGAAACGGACCGGTAACCAACAATGCAATTTCAGGGGTCGATATGGCCTTATGGGATATCAAGGGTAAATTGGCCAATATGCCCCTCTATGATCTTTTAGGTGGTAAATCAAGGGAAGGCGTTGCAGTCTATCGTCATGCAGACGGTAAAGATCTTGATACCATTACTGAGAATGTTCAAAAATTTATGGATCAGAATATCAGGCACATAAGGATACAATGGGGCGGATACGGTGGAGATGCAAAAGCCCTTAACAAGCCGGCAGGTGCTCCGGATGGCATATACTATTGTCCTGATCAGTACATAAGGAATACCATAAAGCTCTTTGAGCATGTCCGAGGCAAGTTGGGAGACCAGGTTGAACTGTTGCACGATGTTCATGAAAGGATCCCGCCCATCGATGCAATCAGATTAGCTAAGGCTCTGGAACCTTATAGGCTGTTTTTCTTAGAGGACGTACTATCTCCTGAGCAGGGAGACTGGCTTAAAATATTGCGTCAACAGAGTTGCACTCCCATTGCAATAGGTGAGCTTTACAACAACCCCAAAGAGTGGGATTATTTAATATACAATAGACTTATAGATTTTATCAGGGTTCATATCAGTCAGATAGGCGGAATAACCCCTGCCAGAAAACTGGCCATCTTCTGTGAACAATTCGGCATAAGAACCGCCTGGCATGGTCCGGGAGACGTTTCACCGGTGGGTCATGCAGCCAACGTACATTTAGATCTGGTATCCCATAACTTTGGTATTCAAGAGTGGGCCGGTATATCCGAGACCCTCCACGAAGTCTTCCCCGGCAGTCCGATTCTCAAAGACGGATATGTTTATGCCAATGATAAGCCGGGATTGGGAATTGACATTAATGAGGAATTAGCTGCTAAGTATCCATGTCAGACAAGGGTAACCCAATGGACCCAGACTAGATTGCCCGACGGAACTCTCTATACTCCTTAATATTAATCTTGTGGAGGCGATGACTATGAAAATTCTAGTCACAATGCCAAAATCTGGAGTCAGGGACGGTTTCTTTCCTTCCCGGGTAGTAAAAAAGTTAGAATCAATTGGAGAAGTTAAGTGGAATGAGACTTCGAATAATTTCAGCCCTGGGGAATTAAAGGAAAGGATTAAAGATGTAGAAGTCTGCATAGCTGGGTGGGGCAGTGCCAGATTTGATGAAGAAGTATTAAAAGATGCCAACAGGCTTAAGGTCATTGCCTATACCGGTGGATCCGTAGCCAACATCGTAAGCGATTATCTCTATGATAAGGGTATTACCGTACTAAGCGGAAATGAAATCTATGCGGAATCGGTAGCTGAGGGTGTTCTCACTTATATCCTCACCTCCTTGAGAAGGGTAATCTACTTTCAGAACCAGATCTTAGAGGGGAATTGGCCCCCGACGGAAGCATGGGACGAAGGAATTTTGGATCAAAGCATTGGGCTTATAGGATTTGGAGCGGTAGCAAGATATCTTGTAAGAATGCTGGAGCCCTTTAGGGTAAAGATATACGCCTATGACCCTTATGTGGACGATGAAGTCCTTCATAGCTATGGGGTGGAAAGGGCCAGCATGGATGAGATCTTTTCAAATTGCAAGATAATATCCGTCCATGCCGCCAAGACTCCTGAGACCTATCATTTAGTAGGTAAGAAACACCTGGAATCCATCCAGGATGGGGGACTTTTTGTCAATACAGCCAGGGCCAGCATTGTTGATACTGAAGCCCTTATAGGAGAGCTTAAGAAAAACAGATTTAATGCGGTAATAGATGTATTTGACGAAGAACCACTACCACCGGATAGTCCATTAATCGGCTTACCCAACGTACTTTTGCAACCCCATCGGGGGGGACCAACAACCGATAGATGGGAAATTGTCACCTTAAGCCTAATAGAGGATGTCTTAAAGGTATTGGCCGGGGAGAAGGCCCGGCTGGAGATAAAAAAAGAATATGCCATGGCCATGACCCAGTAGTTGGTTCATGGGATTTGTGTTTCCCGATCAGCAATTAAAAAGGAGCTGTAGCAAACTGGTTAATCAGTCTGGCAACAGCTCCTTTTTATATGGCTTCTATAACTGGGATAACCAGTATTAAAGGGTTAACATAACCAATTGTGTCAGTTCATAATCTTAGGTAATGAGCTATTGACAAGCGGATGACTTCATTGATTTGGTTAAGAAAACTTGGCTTATGGAATATAGAAAAGCCTTAGTTTTCTCCAAAGTGATTTCGGAAGTAGGGAAGTTTCAAAAAATACATTACCATTAACCTTTGTTATTTAAAAACTATAATAGATTTTTTGAAACTTCAGTATACAGTTACTCTTACGATGTTACAGAGCGGTCAATAGTCATTAACGGCATATGATTGACTGGCACAACGCGTTAATTTATGAAAGATTTATTCGCTAATAAGAAGTTCCCGCTCAGCAGAATCTTGGCATTGGATTTTGTTCATGACAAAGATTTATAACATGTATTTGTTGTTTAACCTGCTGGGGCGTAACTATAAGGGGTGTCCCTTCTGTCAGATGACCATAGATGTTATCATAGAACCGTTTTACCGCATGGTTAAATACACCGGGATCCTCTACACTCCATGTTTCCTCGGCCCAGTATAGTGTTTCGCTGCAATACATAGGCAGACCCTGTTCGTCTTTGAGGGGTGTCTTTATCAGTTCCCGCCTTGGAGCCACCCTTTCGTCATAATACCTCCACTTAATATGGGTCATACTTCCTTCAAGGCCGCCCCTAGTACCCTGGACCTTATAGGTATATGTAGGATAAGCATCACAGGAGGAAATCTCTATGTCTATCAACGGGCGGTCTGGAGCTGTAAGGATTAACTTTACATAGTCCTCTGCATCCCCGAAGGTGTTGGCCCTATCCATTTTGCAAAATACCTGGGGCATACCGTCATAGTAATCGAGGAGATTAAGGGCTTGATCCAAAGGGTGTGGGCCTGTGTTATAGAGGCTGCCGGCAACGAATTCCTGACAACATTGCCAGTCCCACCTTCTGGCGAAGCCGTTGAAGTTAATGCTTATCTGTACGATCCTGCCAAGGATTCCGGAGTTTATTACATCCTTGACCTTTTCAAAGTAAGGCGCAAACCTGGACTGCTGAAAGATAGCAAACATCCGCTTATTTGCCTTTGCTGCATCTATCATTGCCTGGACCTCTTCCGGGGTCCTGGCACAGGGCTTTTCCGTTAGAACGTTGAACCCATTATTTAATAAGTCAATAGTGGTGTGAGCATGCATATGGCTGAAGGATGCGTTAACTACGAGGTCAATGTCGGATCTTCCAAAGAGTTCCTGGTAGTTTTCATAGGTGTCACACCCATATTCCTCTGCTGCCCTGTTTCGCCGATCCTCCAATGCCTCTACAACTGCTACCACTTTAAATCTATCCGGATCCGTTAAGAAGTATTTGCCGTGTATATCCCTCCCGCTACGTCCCTGTCCAATGATAGCCAGATTTAGCTTTTTCATATATCGATAACCTCCCTTGGATATGTTTAGTAAATAATGGTCCCCTTCATTTGTATGTAGCGTTGATGTTAACAATATGATATATGTCCCCATAGGTTATTGTCAATTATTTTCAGAATATGATATGATTGTATTACTGGGATTCAGCCTTTAGCGTTGAATCAGGCAATTCCCGGTGTGATTTGAAAGAGAAATGGACTTAAGTCATTTTCCTATATAATGCGGACATGTTATTAGATATGGTTCCTGTTGCAAATTTACGATAATTAAGTCGAGGTGAGAGCGATGATTAGACTTAGCATTACTTCAGATGATGGCCAAGGTCTTCATGAAAAAAGCATTAGGGAAGCCTTGGACCAATCTTTGCAAGAGCAAAGGGCAAGCTTAAGAAAGGTTTTATTAATCCCACCGGATTTAACCAGGGCACATTCCGGGGCTGGGGATATTACCAGGATGTACTACCAGCTTCTTAAGGATGTTTGTAAGGTGGATATTATGCCCGCATTGGGGACCCATATGCCTATGACTCATGATGAAATAGATCTGTTTTTTGGGGAGGAAATTCCAAAAGAATCTTTCATAGTACACAACTGGAGGACGGATGTAGTCAAAGTCGGTCAGGTGCCTGGTCAGTATATATCTGAAATATCCGAAGGGCTTGTGAATGAGCCCATAGATGTGGAGATCAATAAGAGGCTGCTTGATAAAAGCTACGACCTAATCATCTCCATAGGGCAGGTAGTGCCCCATGAAGTGGTGGGCATGGCCAACTACAGCAAGAATATATTTGTGGGCTGCGGTGGTATGGACATAATAAACAAGAGCCATATGCTAGGTGCGATTTACGGAATGGAGAAGATCATGGGAAGGGATCATTCTCCGGTTCGAAAGGTATTTGACTATTGCCAGGAACACTTTACCAAGGAGATACCCCTCATGTATGTATTGACGGTGACCACTGCCAAAGAAGACAAGGTGGATATCCATGGATTGTTTATTGGCAACGATAGATCCCTGTTTGAGGAGGCTGTAAAGCTAAGCCAGGAAAAGAATCTGGAATATGTGGACAGACCCTTTAAAAAGGTCGTGGTTTACTTGGATGGAAGGGAATTTAAGAGTACCTGGCTGGGAAATAAATCCGTCTACAGGACCCGGATGGCCATTGAGGACGGTGGGCAGCTTATCGTCCTGGCTCCCGGAGTCAGGCAGTTTGGCGAAGACCAAGAAAACGACAGACTAATACGAAAGTATGGTTATGCAGGCAGGTTAAAGGTATTGGAACTGTTTAAGGAGAATCAGGATCTTCAGGAAAATCAATCCGTGGCAGCCCATCTTATCCATGGATCATCCGATGACAGGTTCTCAATCACCTATGCTCCGGGCCATCTGACCCGGGAAGAGGTGGAAGAGGTCAACTACAACTATATGCCCTTAAAAGAAGCTTTAGTAAAATATGATCCGAAAAAATTAAAGGATGGATACAATATTCTTGAAGACGGAGAGGAGATCTTTTATATAAGTAATCCGGCTCTGGGGTTATGGGCCGATAGAAGCAAATTTTGAGGGGGTTTTAGGCGTGAAAAGGCTCAATAGGCGGCTACTTGAGGAGGGGTTGAACCTTCCCAGGGATGTAGAAGTTGGCAATCTTGAAACGATGCCAGAGCGGATTATACAGTTTGGTGAGGGTAACTTTTTAAGGGCTTTCATCGACTGGATGGTAGACGAGATGAACAGGCAAGGCCTATTTCTGGGTAGAACTATTGTAGTTCAACCTATACCCCATGGCCTGGTAGATGCCCTAAATCAACAGGATGGCCTTTATACCCTGCTCCTTAGGGGATTAATTGAGGGCAAGATAAAGGAAGAAAAACGGATAATTACATCCGTCAGCAGGGGCATCAACCCCTATGAGGATTGGCAGGGGTTCTTAAAATGCGCTGCCCAACCGGAGTTACGGTTTATGGTATCTAATACCACAGAGGCAGGGATCGCATACGTAAAAGAGGACATGCCCATAGACACTTGCCCTGAATCATTTCCGGCAAAGGTAACTTCCTTTTTGTATGCAAGGTTTAAGGCCTTTGACGGATCTTCGGACAGAGGTATGATAATCCTTCCCTGCGAACTCATCGACAGGAATGGGGATTCCCTGAAGGAGATTGTATTAAGGTACGCAGAAGAGTGGGCACTGGGTAGCGAATTCAGTAATTGGATCAAAGAACATAACCATTTCTTAAACACCTTGGTGGACCGCATTGTAACCGGCTATCCCGGGGATGAAATAGAGGAACTGAATAGGGAGTTGGGTTACGAGGACAGGCTGCTTGATACGGGTGAGCCTTTTCACCTTTGGGTCATCGAAGGGGATAAAAGCCTTTCCAAGGAGATACCTTTGACCGAGGCAGGCCTTAACGTGGTTTGGACGGATGACCTAACGCCCTATAGGACAAGAAAGGTCAGGATTTTAAACGGAACCCATACCATGACTGCACTTATGGCATATCTATATGGTCTCGATACAGTCAGGCAATGCATAGAGGATGATGTGGTACTATCCTATATGAAAAAGGGATTGTACGAAGAAATATTACCTATTCTCGACTTTCCCCAGGAGGATAAGCAGGGGTTCGCAGATGCTGTACTGGAACGATTTAAAAATCCTTTTATAGAACATAACCTACTTAGCATCTCCTTGAACTCCGTATCCAAATGGAAGGTAAGAGTTCTGCCTTCACTGCTGGAAAACCTTAGTTTAATGGATAGTCTGCCAGAAGTATTGACCTTTTCTCTGGCTTCTTTGTTGATCTTCTATAGGGGGGCTCAAATTCAGGATGAGGCTCTTATAGGGGAAAGGATGGGCAACCAGTATAGGATTCAAGACGATAGGGATGTGCTGGAATTTTTTCAAGACTTATGGACCGACTATGACAAAGGCGGGGACCTGGTTCTATTATGCACAAAAGCCCTGGGGCAAAAGGATTTTTGGGATATGGATCTCAATGAGCTGCCCGGCATGACCCAAAAGGTTAGTGAGTATCTGGAAAGGATTTTGAACATGGGTATGGAAAATACCGTCAAGGATCTTGTTGGAATCCAAGGATAATGAATATATAAGAGGGCGGTAAAATGGTCCCTTATTCGAATTAATACATAGGGGAGTGGGATGGGTAGCATGCCGAAAAATCGCATATTAAGGATTCACAAAAGTGACAGTGTAGCAGTTGTTCTTAGACCTATAAATAAAGGACAGGTATTGGATATAGGCAATAGTAAAATCAAGGCAACAGAAGATATCGGGGTAGGACATAAGATGGCTGTCCGAGATATAGCAAAGGGAGAGGATATCATCAAATATGGGGCGTCCATTGGACACGCCACCATGCCTATAAGGATGGGTAGCCTGGTGCATACCCATAATTTAACTACCAATTTATCCGGTCTGCTTGATTACACCTATGAACCCCAATTCCAAACCTTACCGGAATCTGAAAACGATAATATTCCTACTTTTAGTGGATATTTGAGGCCTAATGGGGACGTAGGGATAAGGAATGAAGTATGGATAATAAACACCGTCGGATGTGTAAACAAGGTTACCGAAAGGTTGACTCATTCTGCCAGGCAGCATTTTAAAGGTCGAAAGGTAGATGGCATACACTTTTTTTCTCATCCCTATGGATGTTCCCAGTTGGGAGACGATCATAAAAATACCCAAAACATTCTGGCGGGTTTAGTAGACCATCCCAACGCTGGTGGAGTGTTGGTGTTGGGATTGGGATGTGAAAACAACAACATAGAAGAATTTAAAAAGGTATTAAAAAAGCGGGGCTCTATTGATACAAACAGGATTAAGTTTTTAAACACCCAGGATGTAGAGGACGAACAAGAAGTAGGTATGGAAATTCTCGAAGATCTGGTTTCCTACGCTGAAGGCTTTTTTAGGGAGGAAATCCCCATATCCAAACTTAAGATAGGGTTAAAATGCGGAGGTTCCGATGCTTTTTCCGGAATCACCGGTAATCCGTTATTGGGTGCTTTTTCTGATGCCCTGGTATCTCAGGGGGGTACCACCATATTGACAGAGGTACCCGAGATGTTTGGGGCAGAAACCATATTGATGAATCGTTGTGTAACAAAAGAGGTATTTGAAAAATGCGTTACAATGATAAACAATTTTAAAGAGTACTTTATCCGCCACGATCAGGTTATATACGAGAACCCTTCCCCGGGAAACAAAGAAGGGGGTATCACCACTCTGGAGGAGAAGTCCTTAGGCTGCACTCAGAAGGGTGGGACCGGGCAAGTAGTGGATGTAGTGGGATATGGAGAACCGGTGACCGTACCCGGTCTTAACCTTTTGGACGGCCCGGGAAACGATATTGTGGCGGTAACAGCCTTGGTGGCCAGCGGTGCGCATATGGTGTTATTTACCACGGGAAGGGGGACACCCCTGGGTGGGCCGGTACCCACAGTCAAGGTTTCTACCAATAGTGAGCTGGCCAAAAAGAAGAAGCATTGGATTGATTTTGACGCTGGTATACTCTTGGAAGATGGGGAGATGGGAAGTGTATCAAGGGAGTTTTTCCAGTACATTATCGATGTAGCTTCCGGTAGAATACTGGCTAAGAATGAGGAGCAGGATTTTCGAGAGATTGCTATATTTAAGGATGGGGTTACACTATGATTTCAAAGGGGGGACTTAATCATGGAGCAATTAACTTCCAGGGAGAGGGTGAGGATATCTCTCAACCATCAGGAGCCTGACAGATTACCAATTGATTTTGGTGCCATGAGGTCGACGGGTATAAATGCCATTGCCTATAATAGGCTAAAGAAGTATTTAGGGATGAAAAATACCGAAACAAAGGTCTACGATATATATCAGCAACTGGCAGAACCGGAAGAGGCAATAATGAAGATTATGGGTGCAGATGTTGTCCAGCTGCATAGATACAGGCCGGCTTTTGGGATTGACATTGCTAACTGGAAGCCGGGAAAGCTGATGGATGGGTCCGACTGTTTAGTCCCCAGGGATTTTAATCCTGTAGAAAACTCCAGAGGCGATCTGGATGTTATTAAAGATGATAAGGTCATTGCCAGAATGCCCAAAGGAGGATATTATTTTGATCCCATGTACCACCCATATGCAAATGTCAAAAGTATGGGGGATATAGATAAGATACCCGTTTCTGAGATTCCCCATGAGGAGCTCTCCTACTTAAGGGAAAAGGCCAAGGAGCTATATGAGAAAACGGATTATGCCATCCTGGGTAGCTTTGGCGGCAATATTTTGGAAGCCGGCCAATCGGATTGGGGATATGAACGTTTTTTTATAGAGATGGCTCTTAACCCCGATATGGTCCACTACTATCTCGAGAGGAAAATCCAGGTTTACCTTAGGGATTTGGAAAAATATCTTAATGCCGTAGGGGAGTATATTGATGTTATTCAATTTGGGGATGATCTCGGAACCCAGGAAAACACTCAAATATCGATTCAGATGTATAGGGATATGATCAAGCCGTACCATACAAGGTTGTATCAATATGTTAGAAATAATTTTCCCAATGTTAAAGTCTTTTTACATTCCTGTGGGGCTATCTATGATTTAATCCCAGATCTTATAGACGCAGGAGTTGAGATTTTAAACCCAGTTCAATTGTCTGCACGCAATATGGATCCAATTAAGTTAAAAAGGGAATTTGGCAACCATCTAACCTTTTGGGGCGGTGGATGCGATACCCAAACCACCTTGACCTTTGGGAGCCTTGAGGATATTAGAAATGAGGTAGAAGAGCTCATAGGGATATTTGCTCCCGGAGGCGGATTTGTGTTTACCCAGGTACATAACATCCAGGCCGATATATCCCCTGAAAAAATTATGGAGTTATACAACACTGCAAATAGGGTAGGACGCCAGGTATACGCCACTGCACGGCAAATCTAAAAGGGGATTATTATAGAGTATCTTGGTATTAGGGAGGAGAATTAAAATGATAAATACTTACAAATGGAACACTTGGGCAACTAATGAACTTCAATCCCCTGAATTTTACAGGGATTCAGTCCATGGTGAAGACGTATTAAAGATCGCGTCAGGTGGAAAGTATTCTTATGGTAAGTGGTACTGCGATATTGATGATATAGAGGAAAATACCGCCTATAGGTTTAAAGTGAAATATTACAGCGAAAATGTACCGATTGAAAAAACCAGTATAAGCGCTGTATTTACCTGGATCAAAGAGGATGGGGAATGGTTGGAACGGGGGTATATAGATGAAATAGCCATCTTGGAGGATGGATGGAGGAACTTGAGTAGGATTATTAAAGCACCCCGGGATGCAGCTTCCCTAAAGATTGAGTTAGGCTTGAGATGGCCGGGATCTAATGGTTATGTACTATGGAAGGAACCCTGTCTGGAAAGAGTAGATGATCCGGGCAGAAGGATTGTACGGGTGGCTACTACCTATATCGACCCCCGCATAGATACAGACACGGATATGGAGAGAAGGCTCGCCAGGATCTGCAAGGTTGTTGACGAAGCAGGTAACCAGGGAGCAGATATCATCTGCCTGAGCGAAACCATAAATGAAAGACTATTACCCCTGAATCTTGAGGAGAGGGCTCTACCCATTGATTGCTCCTTTACCCGGAAGATGAAGGAGAAGGCAAGGCAGTACAAGACTTATATAATATATTGCTTTTATGAAAGAGAAGATAGCTATACCTACAACACGGCGGTTTTGGTCAATAGAGAAGGCGAGATTGTTGGAAAATACCGGAAAACCCATCTACCCATGACCGAGGCGGAGGAAGGGGTAATACCGGGGACCGAATATCCTGTTTTTGATACGGATTTTGGGAAAATTGGAATACTTATATGCTGGGACCAGATGTTTCCCGAGCCGTCGAAGATATTGGCATTAAAGGGAGCAGAAATAATCTTTGTACCCACAGCCGGTGACGGACCGATACATACAGCAGCCCGTGCAGCGGAAAATGGCATATATATGGTGATATCCGGCATAGACAGGCAGGAGAATTCGCCCTGGATGCCCAGTAGGATCATTAACCCCATGGGGGAGGTTATAGGCCAGGTCGAGGAGAAAGACGAGGGCGTCTGTGTTACGGAGATAGATCTAAACAAGAAATTCTACGCATATTGGCTATCTGCAGGTCCCTGTTACAGCGAGCCAAGAAATATTTATTTAAAAGAGCGTATGAATGGGACATATGATGAGGTTGTCCACGATAAGTACCAATAAGATAGCCATAGAGTAACGCTCAATTTGCGCCTATAAAATAGAATAAATGTGTGGCGATAATAGCCGTGTATTTTACTAAGGGAGGAGCAGTCTTGTCAAATGAATAGTATATTGCGTAAACGAAAGCCCGATTTCACCAATCTCCAAAAGGTATTGGAGTGTAAAAAGCCGGATAGACCGACCCTCTTCGAATTATTCATGAACGATTCCCTATACGAGATATTGACAGGTAGAAAAAGACCGAATAGGGAGGACGAACTTGAGCATTTAAAATTCGTTGTGGATGCCTTTGAAGCTGCTGGATATGATTATGCCACTACTCATGGATCAAAGTTTATGTTCATCGAGGGGCAGGAGAAACACAAGGAGACTATTTCCCTGAATGCCCGCGAGATAATATTTGATGAGAAGAGCTTTAGTGATTTTAAATGGGAGGATCCGGAAGACTATGACTATTCCAAGCTGGAGAAGATAGGGGATTATCTCCCTCATGGGATGAAACTTGCAGTCATGGGACCGGGCGGCGTGTTGGAGAATGTAATATCCTTGACAGGCTATGACAATCTCTGCTACATGCTGTATGATGACCCCGAGCTATTAAAACAGGTATTTGACAATGTGGGACAAAGGCTGGTTAAATATTATGAAATAGCTGCTCAACACGATAGCGTTGGGCTGATAATATCCAACGATGATTGGGGTTTTAACACCCAAACCTTCTTACCCCCCTGGGCTATGAGTGAATATGTTTACCCCTGGCACAAGAAAATAGTGGATACGGCCCATAGGTATAATAAGCCTGTTATATTGCATTCATGTGGATATTATTTAGATACCATGGAGGTATTGATCACTGATCTTAATTACGATGGCAAACATTCCTTTGAAGATAATATCCTCAGGGTAGAGGACTCATATGACAGGTGGAAGGGCAGAATAGCTATTCTGGGCGGTATGGATGTTAACTTTGTAATTGAGGCCTCGGAGGAGGATATAAAGAGAAGATCCCGTAATATGATAGAGAAGAGCCTGGACTGTGGCGGGTATGCCTTGGGCACAGGAAACAGTGTCCCTGAGTATATACCCGTAGAAAAATATCTGGCCATGATTTCAGTTATCCATGATGTATATTAGGAATAAACAACTCCAACCATAATATTCATCATCTATAGATAGATTTATTTTCCGTATTGTTTATCCATAGATGAGGATGGGACTTTCTTATAGATTTGCCGAGAATACTCATGAATTCATTCGTGAGATGAATCGACAAAGAATTGAATGAATTCATGAAATACTAGTTCTTTAATATAAAATGGTATATAATTAAGGCAGAACAACACCCGGCACAAGGGGGTGAAATCTATGGAATCTTCGCCCATAGGTATATTCTGCGGTAGCTCTAAGTCCTTATTGCCTAGTGAAAAACCCGGCTAGACTCAGACAGCCGACCCGGGGTAGAAGCGATTTGGACACCCCTTGGCTGGAAGCGACAGAATCTCGTGACTTTAGTCATGGGAGGATCAATGAAAGGAGTATGTATCATGGACGTTTTAGAACGAATAGGTAAAATCGGTTTGGTTCCGGTGGTTGTTTTGGAAAAGGCTTCAGATGGTCCGCCAGTTGCTGCGGCTCTTTGTGACGGCGGGATTCCCATTATGGAGATCACCATGCGTACAGATGCCGGAATTGATGCCATCAAAGCGGTGAAGGCGTCGAATCCCGAGGTTTTGGTTGGGGCAGGAACGGTTCTTACGCTGGATAAGTGTAAGGAATCGGTTGATGCCGGGGCGGAGTTCATTGTAAGCCCGGGATTTAATCCCAAAATTGTCGATTGGTGCGTAAAAAATGACGTTCCGATAACTCCCGGATGCGTTACCCCGACCGAAATCGAAATGGCGTTGGATAAGGGCCTTCGGGTTCTTAAGTATTTCCCGGCAGGCGTCTATGGCGGCATAAAGGGTTGCACTGCTTTGCAGGGTCCCTATAAGTCCATGGGTCTTAAGTTTATTCCTACCGGCGGAATTAGTTTGAAAAATCTCGATGAATATTCCGATAAAGAATTCATCCACGCCATTGGTGGCGGTTGGTTGAGTAATCCGAAGGATATTGCGTCGGGCAACTTTGATGCGATTCGTGAGACGGCAAAGCTATCGATAGCTCAGCTCTTGGGCTTCGAGTTTGCCCATGTTGGAATCAACACGGCTGATGATGACGATTCTAAAAAAGTCGCCGAGGAATTTGATGCGGTATTCGGTTTTGGTGTTAAATATGGCAACAGTTCAAACTTTGCCGGAAGTGGCATTGAAGTCATGAAAGGCGCGGGTCTTGGTAAAAATGGGCATCTTGCAGTAAAGACCAACAATGTTGGACGCGCCATCCACTATCTCGAGAGCAAGGGCTTTACCGTTGACATGGAATCTGCAAAATATAAGGGCGACACCATGGTTGCCGTATACCTCAAAGAAGAGATCGGCGGATTTGCGGTTCACCTGCTTCAAAAATAAAGTATCTAGTCATGATTTCGGTTATTTATGATGTGTATTAGGAAGGGATCAGGTGCCCAACGCAAAGTTATCAAGTTGGGATAATGACCAGATTATACATAAAATCCCGTCCATGTCTATAGAATTTAGTAAGAGGCCTATGGCCTCTTTTTTTCTGCCGGTCTGTGGGAGAGGTTGATCGCCTGCTCTATTAGTTTTGTTCCGCATATATGGTGTAATAATATTCACTCATAACCCCCAGATAATTGTAATTTCTATACAATTTATGATAAAATAAAATCACGGGCTGAATGATGATATCCGTAACGAGACTATACCAACAGTAGGGGAAACATGAAAGTGGGGGCTTTGTTTCATGAGTTTAAGGTTGATCTACGGCAGATCCGGAACTGGGAAGAGCCATTTTTGCATGCAGGAAATTCGGAATATTTTGGAAGAACAATTAAGGGGACAGCCCAAAAGGCCACTTATCCTTCTTGTGCCCGAGCAGTATTCCATGCAGGCAGAAAGAGCTCTGGTCCAAACAGCACCAAGGGGAGGGGCCATAGATGCTCAGGTTCTTAGTTTTAGACGGATGGCATACAGGGTATTCAATGAGGTAGGTGGATTTACCAGAAGGCATATAAGTCCTTCGGGCAGGTCCATGCTCATTTATCGTATAATTCAGGAGCTAAAGGATAATCTCAATTATTTTGGGAAGGTGGCAGGACAATCCGGTTTCGTAAGTACCATATCGGAACTTATCTCTGAACTAAAGAGATATAATATCACCCCTGATTCCATTGAAGAGCTGCACACTAGGATTGAAGACGAAGCATTAAAGGAAAAACTCAAAGAGATCGGTGCCATATACCGCAGGTTTGAGGAGACATTACATTTAAGATACATAGACGCTGACGATGATCTTACCCTAATGGCTGAAAAACTGCCTGAATCTACTCAGTTTGATGGGGCTGAGATTTGGATCGATGAATTTTCAGGGTTTACCCCTCAAGAGTATAGCGTTATAGAGGAGCTGCTTAAGAAATCCAAACGGGTCAATGTATGCCTATGTACCGACTATCTGTTCGATGAGATACCCTTTTCTAGCGGAGATGTTTTTACTCCGGTACGAAATACAGCCTTGAAACTAAGGGAGCTGGCGCAAAAAAATCAAATTGCTATTGAGAAGGCCGTAACCTTCAAAGAGGAGCCCTTCTACAGGTATAAGGACAGTCCGGAACTGGCCCATCTGGAGGGCTACTTTTTTACCTATCCCTATAAAAGATATACTAAACCAACCAAGGATATAGAAATATTTACTGCCAGCAATATTTATACCGAGATAGAAGAGGCAGCGCGAAGCATTCAATCCCTTTGCATGGAAAAGGGCATCAGATTTAAGGATATAGCGGTGGTCACGAGGAATTTGGCAGAATACGAAGGCCTTATATCAGCCATATTTCCTCAATACTCCATTCCCTTTTTCATAGACAGGAAAAAGCCCGTTGACAGCCATCCCCTGGTTACTCTGGTATTATCCATGATGGATATCTTCGTGCATAATTGGTCCTATGAGTCGGTGTTCAGGTATTTAAAGACAGGTCTGACCGGGATAGCCAGGGAGGAAATAGACATCCTGGAGAACTATGTCCTGGCAAATGGCATAAGGGGGAACCAATGGACAAGGGAGGAGGACTGGGATTACAGGCCGGATTCGGGGTTTTATTCAGGAGAAATGACGGAGCGGGAGCTTTCCATAATAGACAGAGTGAACCGTACCCGCCGGAATGTTCTAAAGCCCCTTATGGATTTTCGAAAGAAAACCAGGGGACGCACCCCAGTACGGGATATGTGCAGTGCGGTCTATGAGTTTTTATGTGAATTAGAAATACCTGAGTTAATAGAAGAACGCATTGATGACTTAAGGGAAGCAGGCTCCCTAAGCCTGGCCAACGAGTATGGACAGATCTGGAATATTGTAATGGAAGTACTGGATCAGACGGTAGAAGCCATGGGAGAGGAAAGCATGGGGATCGAGAGATTCCGGGAAGTTTTGTCCATAGGCTTTAGCGAGCATAAGATCGGCCTTATTCCTCCTTCTCTTGATCAGGTGTTGGTAGGAAGTGTAGAGAGATCCAGGAGCCATGAGATTAAGGCCTTATTTATTCTGGGAGTGAATGATGGGGTCTTTCCGGCACCACCGGGAGAAGAAGGGATACTTTCCGACGGGGATAGGAATGTCCTTCGGAATATGGGGGTGGAACTGGCCCAGGACACCAGGACCCGGGCATATGAGGAACAGTTTATAATCTATTCTACCCTATCCACCACCGGAGGCAGCCTATTTATAAGTTATCCCATTGCAGATCATGAAGGCAGGACCATGAGACCTTCCATCATAATCTCAAGGCTAAAAAAGCTCTTTCCCAGGATAAGGGAGCGCAACAACCTGTCGGAGACAAACAAACCGGAGGAAATATTCAATATGGTCTCTGCACCGCTTCCCACCTTCAATCAACTTATCTCTGCTGTAAGGCAGGGTATATTGGGTCATGGGGTTAATCCCATGTGGAAACATGTAAGAGATTGGTATGTAAGCCAAGATTCCTGGAAGGAAAGGGTAGACAGGGTAGTAGAGTGGATGGACTATACCAATCAAGTAGAAAAGGTGGGAGCAAAAAGGGCGGCTATGCTCTACGGATCGCCTATGTATTCCAGCATATCAAGGCTGGAGCAATATGCATCCTGTCCGTTTTCCTACTACTTAAGGTATGGGCTCGGGGCCAGGGAGAGAAGGGTTTATAGGCTTACACCACCGGACATGGGCAGCTTTATGCACGATTGTATAGATGCATTCTCTTCCAGGATAAAGGATGCCGGTATAGGCTGGGAAGATTTTGATAGGGAATGGTGCCGTCAGGAGATTTCTATCATCGTGGATGAGCTGTTGGAAAAGAGGATGGGTTGGCTGATAAATAATAGTGATCGCTATAGATATTTAGTCGTTCGCTTAAAGCGGGTTGTAGCCAGGGCTATTTGGGTCATAAGGGAGCATATTATAAGAAGTGGCTTTGAGCCCATAGGATATGAGGTGTCCTTTGGCGATTCTAAAAATGATATGTTTCCCCCCATCGTTCTTGAACTACCTTCCGGTGAGCAGGTTCACCTGGTTGGCAGAATCGACAGGGTCGATGCCCTTAAGGCTGATGAGGGGACCTACATCCGGATCATTGATTATAAATCAGGCAGCAGATCCTTTAAGTTGTCCGATGTCTATTATGGCCTTCAAATACAGTTGGTCACCTACCTGGGGGCAGTAATGGATAATGGCAGGGGAATATTGGGGGACAAGATTTTGCCCGCCGGGATGTTATATTTTAAGATAGATGATCCACTAATCCGGTTGACCGGTGAAGTAGATGAGGGAGATATAGAGAAAGCCATAATGAAGAAGCTTAAGATGGATGGATTGGTATTGGCGGATGTAAATCTTATAAGGGAAATGGATCGGGATATCGACGGGGCATCCCTAATCGTACCGGCACGGATCAATAAGAACGGTAAGCTTGGAAAATCTTCCGCAGCCAGCATGGAACAGTTCGATAATCTTTGCAGATACAGTAAGGACCTGCTAATCCGTATGGCTCAGGAGATAATAGAAGGCAATGCCTATATAAATCCCTATAGGGATAAGAAGACGACGGCATGTAAGTATTGCCCCTATTCATCGGTTTGTCAATTCGATCCCTCATTTCAGGATAACCGTTATCGCTTTATAAAGGATATGAAAGAGGAAGAGGTCTGGGATAATATGAAGGACGGGAGGGATGGTAGTGGCCGGTAAAATAAAGTGGACAAGGGAGCAATTGGATGCCGTAAGGGTTAAGGGTAGTAATCTTTTGGTAGCGGCCGCCGCGGGAGCAGGAAAAACGGCGGTTTTGGTAGAGAGAATAATTCAAAGGATTATGGATCCAAAGGACTCGGTGGACATAGACCGATTGTTGGTGGTTACCTTTACTAATGCAGCTGCCACGGAGATGAAAGAGAGAATAGGGGATGCTCTTTCCGACGCTTTGGAGAACGATCCCGAATCTGAAGTTTTACAGCGCCAGCTGGCTCTTTTAAATAGGGCCAGTATAACCACCATACACTCCTTCTGTCTGGAGGTTATAAAGAATAATTTCCATCAATTGGACATTGATCCCAACTTCCGAATAGCCAATGAAACCGAAGGGCTTCTTTTAAAGTTGGAGGCTTTGGAGGAGCTTTTTGAAGATAGGTACCTACAAGACGAGATGGACGAGGATTTCCTGGATTTGGTAGAAAGTTACAGCAGCAATCGGGATGATAAAAGGCTTCAGGATATGGTATTGGGGCTCTATGATTTTGTACAAAGCCATCCATGGCCTGAGGAATGGCTCCACAACCATAGCCGTGCTTTTAATATCCCATACGGTACCGATCTGGGCAATACTCCATGGGGCAAGGAACTTCTTGAAAGCACAAGAGTAGAAGTAATGGGGCTGGCAGAATCCATGGCCCAGGCTATTGATATAATAAAAGGGGATCCGGGATTGCAGCCATATCTTAAAAACTTTGTGGAGGAGCATTCCGCTATAGAGGCTATCCTAAAGGGCTTTCATGAAGGCTGGGAAAGCGTCCATGATTATGTATCAAAAGTGGATTTCAAAAGGCTGCCCAGATACGGCAAGGATGCGGACAAGGATAAACAGGAGCAGGTAAAGAAGATACGGGACAATGTTAAGGCCGGCATAAAGAGAATTCAAGACAGATTATTCGCTATAGAACCGGATCAGGTAATAAGGGATCTAAGGAGCCTTTATCCCAGGATGAAGTGCCTTATCGATCTGGTTTTGGAGCTGGGAGAGAGGTACCAGGCGAAGAAGAGGGACAAGGGACTGGTAGACTTTAACGATCTGGAGCATATGTGCCTTGAAATCTTGCTGGATGAGGATGAGAACGGCGAAAGAATCCCCTCAGAGATCGCTCTAAACCTTCGTGAAAGATACGAAGAGGTTCTGGTGGATGAATATCAGGACAGCAATCTGGTGCAGGAGGTGATCCTTAGCACCATTTCCAGAAAGTATGACCAAAGGCCCAATATGTTTATGGTGGGGGATGTGAAGCAGAGTATCTATCGCTTCCGTCAAGCAAGGCCGGATCTATTTCTGGAAAAGTATTTCTCTTATTCCTTGAAGCCGGGATCCAGAGACCGAAAGATTCAACTCTTTAAGAATTTCAGAAGTCGAAAGAGTATTATCGACGGGGTCAACTTCATTTTCAGTCAGATAATGTCCAAAAACGTAGGAGAACTGGATTATGATGATGAGGAAGCACTAAATCTCGGTGCAGTCTTTAAGGAGGGGGCACATGGTGAACCGCCGGAGGGCGAGCCCATAGAATTTCATATAATCGATATGAAAGACGATGCTTCCCCTGAAGATGCAGAGCCCTACCAAAATACGAGCTCTGACTATGGGGACCTCGGCGAGGATGACGAAGATGGTGAAGACGGCGATGAAGGGGCAAGGGGAGAACCCCTGGATATTATCCAGACCGAGGCCAGAATAATTGCCCGCAGGATATTGGAGCTGGTTTCACCGGAAGGCAAGGGGAAGCCCGCCAGGATCTTTGATAAAGCCAAAGGCGATTATCGGAAGGCAGAATTCAGGGATATAGTCATACTACTTAGAACTACCGTCAATTGGGCGGATACTTTTCAGGAGGAATTATCCTTACAGGGAATACCGGTATACTCTGACAGTGGTACCGGCTACTTTAAAACCATTGAGGTACAGACCATGCTATCCCTGCTTCAGATAATTGACAACCCTATGCAGGACATCCCATTGCTGGCGGTATTAAGATCCCCCATAGAATCGTGGAGCCCTGAGGAGCTTATCGATGTCAGGCTTGTGGACCGGGAATCTACCTTCTACGAAGCCCTTGTCAAAAAGGCCCAGGAAGGGGAGGACAGGCTCGCCCAAAAGGCCCGGGCGTTTATTGACAAATTAAATAGATGGCGGGATATATCCCAGTATATGTCCACCGATGAGCTCATATGGTATCTTTACGGAGAAACAGGATATTACAGCTGTGTTGGGGCCCTTCCCGGCGGGGTGCAGCGCCAGGCAAACCTTAGAATCCTGTTTGAGAGAGCACGCCAATACGAGGAAACCAGTTACAAGGGGTTATTTAACTTTATCCTCTATATTGACAGGCTAAAAACCGGCCAGGGGGATATGGGCAGCGCTAAGATTCTAGGGGAAAATGAAAATGTGGTCAGGATAATGAGTATACACAAGAGTAAGGGTCTGGAATTCCCCATAGTGTTTGTGGCTGGATGTGGGAAACAGTTCAATCTTATGGATACTACAAGAAACATCCTATTTCACCATGACTTAGGATTAGGGCCGGATTATGTGGACTATGACAGGAGGATAATATATTCCACATTGGCCAAAGAAAGCCTTAAGCACAGGATTACCTTGGAGACCCTTTCAGAGGAGATGCGGATCCTATATGTTGCTTTGACCAGGGCAAGGGAGAGGCTGATCATAACCGGTGCTGTTAAAGATTTAAGGCGGGAAGTCAGCAGGTGGGCAGATGCCCTTGCAATTGAGGATTTAAAACTTCCCGAATACGAAACAATGAGGGCAAGGAGATTTCTGGACTGGATAGGCCCAGCTATAATCAGACATAAGGATGGATTGCCTTTAAGGCAGATTCTTGATCCAGAGGGAATGGATACGGATAGGCTTATAGCTCATGATTCCAGATGGAAATTATCCCTTTATGGTAAGGCGGATGCCATGGGCGTTGAAATTTTGCAGGATAGTTCTATAAAATCCGGGGATCTCCTATGGGAGATAGGCGAAGAAGATGAGATATCCCTAAGGGATGAGGTTATAAATAGATTGAGCTGGAAGTATCCACATGACCAGGCCAGCAGGCTGCCTGTAAAGGTATCGGTAACGGAATTAAAAAGGCATTTGGATACGGAATTTTCAGAGGAAATCCCCGCTATGTCTCTAGCAATGCCCACCCTTATAAGAAGACCGTCCTTTTTAGAGGAAGAGGCCAGGGGTCTGACATCCGCAGAATGGGGCAGCTTACTCCACTTTGTTTTACAGCATTTAGATTTTAAAAGGGCGACATCCGAAGATGCCATAAGGGCTCAGATAGAAGATATGGTCAAAATTCAGCTCATTACCAAGGAACAGGCCCAGGTGGTTGATATCCTTAGGATAGGTAGATTCCTGCGTTCTCCCTTAGGAACCAGAATGCTAAAGGCAGAGAAAATCTTCAAGGAGGTTCCCTTCACCATTGAACTGCCCAGCATCAGGCTCTATCCCGAACTATCCGGATCGATCTGTGAAAACGATGGGATCATACTTCAGGGGATTGTGGATTGCTATTTTGAGGAACCGGAGGGGATTGTTCTTGTAGATTATAAGACGGATTATGTTGAACCTAAGGGAGGACTCGAAGCAATTCGTGACAGATATAAAGCCCAGATTGATTACTATGCCTATGCCTTGGAAGAAATCACGGATAAAAAGGTCATAGGTAGGTATATATATCTATTTTGGAATGGACAGATCTTGGAATTCTAATTAAGTTTAATCTCTAACTTATAAAAATAAAGAAGAAGGAGATGATAGGATGTCAAGGTTTAGCATTGGTGTTATGGTGGATTCCTTTAGGTTACCCCTGGAGGAGGGTATAGCGAAGGCTAAAGAGGTGGGTGCTACCGGTATACAGATCTATGCGACTTCAGGTGAAATGGCTCCGGAAAATCTTTCGCCGGCAAGAAGGAAGGAAATTCTGGACCTCATTAGATCCCATGGTCTGGTGGTCTCTGCCCTTTGTGGGGATCTAGGCGGGCATGGATTTGCCATAGCCGAGGACAACCCCGAAAGGATCAATAGATCTAAGATGATAATGGATCTGGCCAAAGATCTGGATACCAAGGTCGTAACTACACACATCGGCGTAATTCCGGAAGATCCCAATCATCCCAGGTACAAGATCCTGCAGGATGCCTGCGAGGAATTGGGAGAATACGGTGATGAACTGGGGGCATATTTCGCTATAGAGACCGGTCCGGAGACAGCCGCTGTCCTTAAAGACTTCTTGGATTCCCTTAGGAGCAGGGGTGTGAGGGTTAACTTTGATCCTGCCAACTTTGTTATGGTGACAGGGGATGATCCGGTTAAGGGTGTATATACTTTGAAGGACTACATAGTTCATACCCATGCCAAGGATGGTATTATGAAACAAAAGAGTGATCCGGAAAGGATTTATACATTCTTTGCAGAGGGCGGTATAGAGGATCTTCGTTTGGAGGATTATTTCCTGGAGACACCCCTTGGTGAAGGGCATGTAGACTTCCCCAATTGGTTAAAAGCATTGGAGGACATAGGATACAATGGATTTTTAACCATTGAAAGAGAAGTGGGAAAAAATCCCGAGCAGGATATAAGAGAGGCCGTAAGGTTCTTAAAAGGGCTAATATAAGAATTGTATGATTCAGAAAGAAAGATCCTAGTTTATGGGATCTTTCTTTTTTATTTTAAATATACCCCTCACCAGGCAATCCCTGGAGTTTTTCCAAGGTTCATTTGTATATTCATAGTTAAATTTTTTTATAAACCATTTCAAATCTTCATTTAGCCGCTTCATACTCTGAATTTGGACATAGAAACTGGTATCCAGGAAATTTTTGAGTTCTTTACCCTCCAAAATATTTGGAGCCATTTCGGTGGTTGAATAAAAGTGTTTGAGGCAAAATCCCTGACTATTATAGTACAAAGCCCTAAAATGAAGATCTTCCCCCCAAAGCTGTATCAAGGTAGCCATATAATCCGACTCCTTTTCATCCAAATGGGTACACAGAGCACATCTATTAGCTGGCGGTTCCTCATATGTTTTTACAGGAGCCGCAGATAAGAATCTTTCAAGAAGCTTTTGAAGAGGGCCTTTTTTATCAGGGATAGGGTAACTTTTTATACTTGTGGACTCCAAATCAGCCATTTCATAGGTGATTAGCTGATTTAGTAACAGGGCCAGGCCAAATTTATCCCTATACTCCATTAAACAAGCGAAATGACTATCACAAAAGGAATTACTCCGCAGATGCTGTATGAAGTCTTTATCAGTTGTCATATTGCGAAACATACTGGAGATATAGGATCTTTGGGTTTCTTCCAATATCTCGCAAAAAGGGCATTCGGATCTTGATTCGATTCTGTCCCATAACGGAAAGGTGTGTATTTGCTGCTTCATTGTAATCCTCCTAAAACTTCTACTCTCCCTATCATTTTCTTCTACTGTCAACATATTATACATAGTAAAATCATTGCTATATAGTAGTTCTGACTATGTAATATGAAAAGTGTCACCATATTTATGAAAAAAGTGTTGACTTTAACAAAAAAAGGATTTATAATTGTTATGAAACCGGTTTCATATGCTTGATAAGTAACATCTCAACTTCTTATTTCATCCAATCGGCATAGAATATATTAACCGAATTTTAATTTTCACACATTTTAAGCGACCGAACTGTTTATTAAGACGAGATAGTCAGATTAATCTATAGGACACATATGTTAGGTAAAAGACCTGGCATTGTAAAGTCGGTTAACCCATCTGATTTAGTGCTAGACCAATGCATTGTTGACAACATATAAATCAATACATATTTAACGACATTAAAGCAATGTTCCAATCTACATTCATACTATGGCATTATTAACCAGCTCAAGAAGTAAAACTGCACTGGTAATATCAATTCCTATCGACTTCAAGCCCCTATCTTTAACTTCGTTGGAAGACACCAATTAAGGGTAGTTAAATTCTAGGGAAGGAGAATTCATATGGAAGTCAAAGCGGCAAAGGTCAAAGCTGCTACCATCGATCAGAAAATCTCTCATAGAAAGCAGAAAAGCCAGTCATCTTTTCTTAAAAAGGTAAAGAAAAACAAAACTCTTTTATTGATGACCCTTCCGGTGATAATTTTCTTCTTTATATTCAGCTATCTGCCAATGCCTGGGATTTATTTGGCCTTCATAAAATATAATTATGGCGACGGAATTCTAAAAAGCCCCTTTGTGGGATTTGAGAACTTTAGATTTCTAGCACGATCCGGACAACTGGCAACAATTACTATTAACACCGTCCT
>DGDX01000099.1 GCA_002385665.1 Firmicutes bacterium UBA3941 | reverse complement strand
ATGTCAGATAAGGAAAAGCTCAAAGCCATTTTTCAATGGACCAAGAAGCGAATTTCATATACTGGCAGTACTTATAAGAAAAATTGGATGTGGGCTGCCGTTCAGGGTATAAAAAAAGGGTCTGGGGATTGTTTTACCTACTATGGGACTGCCAGGGCTTTATTAACCAGGGCTGGGTTTGAGAATTTATGTGTTACACGAATTGACAATACCCATTACTGGAACTTAGTAAAATATAACGGTAATTGGTATCATTTTGACACATGTCCCCATAGTAGCAAATACCCATTTGATGGGTTCCTGCGAACAGACGCGGAAGTAGCGGAATACTCTAAAAAAAGAAAAGATAAGAGAAACTATTATACCTTTGATAAGAGTCTATATCCTGCTACGCCGGATGAACCGTTAGAATAGTTATGATCAAAGACGTAATTGGTAGCTGAAGTTTCATGGTATATGAATCATAAAAATTTGGCCTTACCATTGAGCAGTGTATGTAAAACTTCCTTAAAGGAGTTTAATTTAGAATAATGGGGGACTTATTTTGGATAAGTGGGACAAGAGATTTATGGAAATGGTAAAGGTAATCGCTGGGTGGTCCAGCTGTTATCAACATAATAGAAAGATTGGCGCCATCATAGTGAAAAACAAAAGAATATTAACTACCGGATATAACGGTGCACCTTCGGGCTATCCCAGCTGTGTAGAACGGCAGGAATGCATAAGAAGAATTAGAGAGATCCCCTCAGGAACCAAACATGAATACTGTTATGCCATCCATGCTGAGCAAAATGCTATCGTGCAGGCCGCAAGATTGGGGGTATCTATAGAGGGAGCTACCCTGTATTGTACCCATCAACCCTGTGTCATTTGTGCAAAATTAATAGTAAACAGCGGCATTATCCGGGTGGTATATGGAGAACCATACCCCGATAGCCTGGCTACGGAAATACTGGAGACTGTCGGGGTTAGCCTGGAAAGATATATTGAATAAACAGGGCAGGTTATGCTCCTATTCGTCGTCATTGGAAGAAGCAGGCGGTTCCATGTATTTACCTGATAACGTTTGAAGAGTTCTGGGTAGCGCATCTCTGGAATTACCCCATGGCTTGTCCTGGTTTCGATAATCGAATTTTTGTGTATACCATAATAAATCAGCTTCTAATTGATCAAAGGTTTTTGTTTGGATTGGTAGAATAAAATCGATCCATCTATTAAAGTGTTTAGCGGATAGGGTTTCATCCGCTATTTTCATAATCAATGCAAAATGATGGAGGCAAAATCCTTTTGAGTTTTTCAAGGTCTCGATAAAATTGTTGTCCTTTTGCCAAAGATAAATAATTGTATATGCATATCTTTTTAATAGATTTTCCAACCTATTGCATATCATGCAGCTATGATGATGTTCGTCCAGCCATTCTAATAGATTACTTAGAGGACTATCTGACCCTCTACCTTTTCCTGTCAGTTTAGAGCTAAAGCGTGAAATTAGTCCTTTTTTACCTCTTTTTAAGTCTTTGGTAAGCTTTGCAAACTCACCAATTGTTTCTTTTAAATGTGTGTGAGTTATTAAAGCAAGACCAAGGCGATTTTTCTCACCATAGAGCTGTCTAAAATGATCACCGCAAAAACCTATCCTATTTACATCAATTCTGGTGCTGGGCTCCATTACCGACCCACCAAGGAAAAAATCCACGTATTTTTTTTCAGAATTATACTCTAATACACATAGTGGACATTGGTCTTTTTGGTCATAGGCATCCCATACAGGAATGGTATCTATATGGTATTTCATTGTTATCCTCCCTGATTATATACTAAACGCATTGTATCATAAATCAAAAGATACCGCCATAAATATTAAACAGGTAGCCAAGGTATATATAAACAAAGATATTTATAAGGGGAGGATTTGGACATGCGATATTCGAGGATAAGAAGGGCAAGAAATCAAAAGCGCTATGCTATAGTTCTTTTGATTGTATTCCTAATACTGGGAGGTATTTATTTTCTCATGGCTGGTACCATAGGTAAGGCTATCAGCAATATCATAACCCCTATCTTAAAAACCAAAGTGGGTACTGAACAGGATGGACAAGATGAGCATATTACAGATGAGATTGGTTCGGAAGGAGAGGACACAGAGTTGACTCTCCCAAAGGAAGAAAATGAGGATAATCAGGGTCCCCGTATAACCGAGTTAATAAAGATAGAAGCAAAGAGTTTTTTTGGGATACAGTTGGGTGCCTTCAATAATAAGGAGAATGCTCTATTCATTGCCAATGAGCTAAAGAAAAAGGGAGCAGCAGGATATGTACTGGAAGATCAATTTTCCAGGGTCTTAGCTATTATATTTCAGTCACAGGATGATACTAGGGCGGTCATAGAACAACTTAAAGCCCAATCGGTAGATTCTCAGATATATGAACTCAAGTGCCCCGGAGTAGATATGGAGATAACAGCTTCAAGTGAAAAGGTGGAGGGTATTAAATCCTCATACGCAATGGTTATGGATAATTTTGGATTAATGGAATCTATTATCAAGGACTTGGATAAGGATAAAATTACTAAAGAAATAGCTTTGGAAAAAATCAGGAATATAATCGATAATATAAAGGAAAAAACAGATCAGCTACAAGCATATTCGACTGATGAAGAAGGTAGACTGGTGTTATCAGGTTTGAAGGACTTTCTTTCTGCACAGATTGATAATTTAGAAGATATATTACTGGGAAACACATCGGATAGAGTAGAAATTTCCTCCAAGATAAAGTATACTTATATAGACATGGCAGTTAAGTATAAAAAATATATGGAACAAATTGCTAACGGATAGGGAGAGATAGCATTTGAAGATATCAACTATAAAGGACCTGTTGGAGGCAGAATTAATTGTTGGTGAGGAATTTCTGGACCACGAAGTAGTATCTGCATGCGGGTCTGATTTGATGAGCGATGTATTGACCTTTGTAAAAGAACAAACAGTGTTGCTAACCGGACTCAATAACCCCCAGGTGATCCGCACAGCTGAGATGTTGGATGTTTCCTGCATCGTATTTGTGAGAGGAAAAAAACCTACTCAAGACATTATAAATATGGCACTGGAGCGTGATATAGTGTTATTGTCCACTGATAACACATTATTTGAGGCGTGCGGCAAACTTTATGAAGGCGGACTTAGGGGAGACATGAGATGACGGTGGAATCTAATGAATATATCGGCATGATCCACAGCTATGAAATAGAAGCGGGTAATTTTACCAAGGCCGGTGAAGCGGCTAGTAGTATTAAGAGACTTTTAAGGCAATTAGGTGTTGATGCCAATGTTATTAGAAGGGTGTCCATAGCTGCTTATGAAGCAGAAATGAACATGGTTATCCACTCAATAGGTGGGAATATTCAAATAGAAATAAGTCCGAAAGCCATAGTGTTCAAGGCCGTAGACGAAGGGCCGGGTATAGAGGATGTTAACTTAGCTATGGAAGAGGGATTCTCCACAGCCAAAGAATGGGCTAGAGAATTGGGTTTTGGGGCCGGTATGGGATTGCCCAATATAAAAAGATGTTCTGATGAATTTCATATCCAATCTGAAGTGGGGCAAGGCACCTATTTAGAAGCAAAATTCATATTATAGATATACTAATCATTGGCTATAGTTACATAGTAAGAATACCGAAATTGGTTTCGGAAAATATTGGGACAACAAGCAGCCAATTGTACATATAATGACCTATCTATGTAAAAAGGAAGGTGAGCTATATGCAGGGGTACTACCATTCCGTAACCTTGGATGCAGACAAATGCATGGGGTGTACCAATTGCATTAAGAGATGCCCCACAGAGGCCATTCGAGTCCGGGATGGCAAGGCATATATAATAGCTGAACGCTGTATAGATTGCGGGGAATGTATCCGAGTATGCCCTTATCATGCCAAAATTGCCGTTACCGATCCCTTAGATGCTATATATGATTATAAGTATAAGATAGCACTTCCTGCACCCACTTTATATGGCCAGTTTAAAGACCTAACCAGCATAGACAGTGTTTTACATGGCCTCAAGCTCTTAGGATTTGATGATGTTTTTGAAGTAGCCAGAGGCGCCGATTTTGCTACCGAATTTACAAAGTACCAGATCAAGCATACTAATCCCAAGCGGCCTATTATTTCTTCATCTTGTCCAGCTGTGGTTAGATTGGTGCAAGTTAGGTTTCCTGAACTGATATCCAATCTTGCCGATGTTCAATCTCCCATGGAGATTGCTGCCCAGATTGCCAAGGATAATTTTAGCAGAGAACACGGGGTGGATATAGAAGAAATAGGCGCTTTTTTTATAACTCCTTGTGCGGCGAAAGCTACCAGTATTAGGAATCCATTGGGTACAGAAAGATCCAGTGTCGATGGGTCTATATCAATCCTGGATATATATGGTCCTCTATCATTGGTAATGAACAAGGCTGATAATTCATGTGTTACTACCAGTCTTCGAAAATCTACCCTAAAGGGTGTAGGCTGGGCAAACTCAGGTGGCGAAGGATCTTCCTTAGACATAGATAGTTATTTGTCAGTGGACGGTATTCCCAACGTCATCAAGGTTTTGGAGGAAATTGAGAATGGTAAGCTATCGGATCTGGATTTTTTCGAAGGTCTGGCCTGTGTAGGTGGATGTGTCGGTGGTCCGCTGGTTTTTGAGAATAACTTTGTTGCACAAAATAGGTTGAGGAAGCTTATTAGTAAGATTGAAGACTCCGAACCTATCGCCCATGAAGAATTTAAAATGGCTTTGGAGAAGTACGACTGGAAGTTTAATAAGGAGATATTACCAAAGCCAATAATGAGATTGGATGATGATATTTCATCTGCTATAAAGAAGATGGAGGAATTGGAGCGGATTTATGCCGATCTTCCCGGTTTGGACTGCGGATCTTGCGGTTCTCCCAGCTGTAGAGCCTTGGCTGAGGATATAGTAAGGGGATATACTACCGAATTTGATTGTATCATTAAGCTTAGGGAGAAGATAAGAAACCTAGCGAGAGAATTTGGGGAGTTATCGGATAATCTGCCTACAGGAATAGATAGAAGCGATACAGGAGGATTAAAACATGAGGATTAATGATTTAATTAAGAAGATACCACATACCATATTAGCAGGAGAAGAATTTTTGAATAGGGAGATAAAATCCGGATATTGTTGTGATCTATTGAGCCGGGTAATGGCCCATGGTCCGAGGAACGGTATATGGATAACCGTCCAAACCCACGTTAATATTATTGCTATTGCAACCTTACTTGATATTTCATGTATTATCATCCCTGAGGATATCAGTGTAGACCCAAATACCATAGCAAAGGCCAATGAAGAGGAAGTTGTAGTCATATCTTCACCTTTAACAGCTTTTGAATTAGCAGGACGATTATATGAAATGGGAGTAGGCAATCAGAAATGAGAATAGCCGTCGATCTACATATACATTCAGCCCTCTCGCCCTGCGCTGATGATGATATGACCCCTAATAACATAGTAAATATGGCAATGCTAAAGAAGCTGGATGCAATATCCATTACAGACCACAACAGCTGTGACAATGTAGAGGCAGTCATCAAAGCAGCGGGTTCCAAATTGATGGTTGTGCCCGGTATGGAAGTACAAACCAGGGAGGAGGTCCATCTTTTATGCTATTTTAATTGTTTGGACAAGCTGATGGACTTTGGGGAAGTAATAAAAAATGAATTACCAAAGATATCAAACGTTCCCAAGATATTTGGCAACCAATTAATAATAGACGATGAGGATAGGGTAGTTGATGAAAGGAAAGAGATGCTGATATCGTCGACGGATTTATCAATAGATCAAATCATAGAGGAAGCTATTAGCAGGGATGGGGTGGCGATCCCTGCCCATGTGGATAAACCATCTTACAGTATCATTTCTCAGTTGGGTTTTATACCCAAAAATTTGGAGGGTGGAATGGTAGAGATAAGTGGTTATAGTAATGAGCTTCTTACCAAGTTCCCCTCCCATAAGCTTTTATATTCCTCAGATGCCCATGAATTAGGGCAAATACTAGAGCGAGTTAATTTTATAACCGTATGCGATTTATCTGTTTCAGGCATTCTCAACGCCTTAAGAAGCCCGTCTAAATAAAGCATGTGTGGATCATTATTGATAATCCCATCTCTGTATCGGAAATACGAAATTGACAATTAAATAACAAAAAGATTCTGAATATTTTATCATTTTGTATCTCTGACTTGTACTTAATTAATTTATTAAGGCAAAAAAATGCATGCATATAGTTTATTTTGTCGAATTGCACAGGACAACAAAAATAACTTAAAAATATTTCGTTAAATATATGACAAATATAAAAAAATGTGTTAGAATGTCCTTGTATTTTGATTTGTATAGAAAAATACGGCAAGTCATACAAGCTACCTCTATTAGGGATAGTTTTTAAGCTTTGCCGACAATAACAATTTTATAGCTATTATTTTGGAGGAGGGGACAAAATGTCAGCCATAGATTTAGAAAATCAGGAGAAATTTCAGCAGCTTCAAAAGGTCATTGACGAGTGGAAGGATAAAGAAGGTCCGCTTATGCCAGTCCTTCATAGCGCTCAGGAGATTTTCGGATGCCTATCCCTTGATGTACAAAAGTATATATCCAAGGAATTAGATATCCCTGTTAGTGATATTTATGGGGTTGCGACTTTTTACTCCCAGTTTACTTTAAAGCCTAAGGGCAAATATAGAATTGGGGTATGTATGGGTACAGCCTGCTATGTAAAGGGTGCTCAGGCTATATTAGATGAACTTAAAAAGGTATTAGATTTAGAAGTGGGGGAGACCTCCGATGATGGACTATTCACCTTGGATGCTACCAGGTGTTTAGGAGCATGTGGTCTAGCTCCCATCATGATGATCAATGATGACGTATATGGCAGGTTAAAACCCGAAGATGTTAAAGGAATAATTGACAAATACAGGGATAAATAACCATGCAGGATTTATCGCTGCACATTTTGGATCTTATACAAAATTCTATAGCGGCTGGCGCTAGCCTAATTAAACTGACAATATACGAGGATAAGGAAAAGAATTGGCTTACCATAGATATAGAGGATAATGGTAAAGGAATGGATAAAATAGCTATGAGGAGAGCAGCCGATCCATTTTACACTACCCGATCTACCCGTAAAGTAGGGTTGGGGTTGCCACTCTTTGTAGCAATGGCGCAAAGGTGTGGGGGAGATGTAGTCCTCAAATCCACTAAGGGTAAAGGAACCAGCATAAAATCCGGATTCCAACTAAACCACATAGACCGACCGCCTTTTGGAAAGTTGGAGGATACCATTACAACCTTGATTCTATGTAATCCAGATATAGATTTTGTATATATCCATAAGGTTAATGACGATGAATTTAAGCTAGACACTAGGGATATCCGGCAAATCATAGGAGATATTCCCATCGAACATCCTGAAATAATTAATTGGATTCAATCTTATATGAAGGATGGACTCAATGAAATAAATGGAGGTGTCCAATAGTGAAGACCTTAAAAGAGTTGGAAGAGATAAGACAAAGAACGCTAGAATCTGTAAACTTAAGAAAGGACAGAACAGGCGCCAGAGTGGTAGTTGGTATGGCAACCTGCGGTATAGCGGCTGGCGCTAGACCCATACTAATGGCTTTTCTTGAAGAGATTAAAAATAGAAGCCTCAAGGATATAACCGTTACTCAGACCGGGTGCATTGGTGTTTGTCGTTTAGAGCCAATGGTTGAAGTCTATTTGCCTGGTAAGGATAAAGTAACATATGTCAAGATGACACCTGAAAAGGTTAAGAGGGTAGTAGCTGAGCATTTAGTGAATAATCAAGTAGTTCAAGAATTTACAATAGGGGCAGCAGAAAAGAATGATTAATCGGTAAGGAGGCTTAATAATATGGAACTTTATCGTTCTCATGTTTTGGTCTGTGGGGGAACAGGGTGTCATTCATCAGGCTCAGCAGACCTAATAGAACATTTTAATAGGGATTTAAAGAAATACGGAATAGAGAAAGAAGTAAAAGTTGTTCAGACCGGTTGTTTTGGGTTGTGTGAGGTAGGACCGGTTGTTATAGTCTATCCTGAGGGTGCATTCTATAGCAGGGTCAAGGATGAAGATGTAACCGAGATTGTCTCGGAACACCTTGTTAAAGGGCGGATAGTTAAGCATCTACTATACCATGACAGTGTGGACGGAGATCATGAAATCAAATCTCTGGATGAAGTACCCTTCTATCAAAAACAGATGAGAGTAGCCCTGCGAAACTGTGGCGTTATAAACCCAGAAAATATCGACGAATATATTGCCTTTGATGGATATATGGCCCTGGGAAAGGTCTTAACGGAAATGACCCCGGAAGACGTTATAGATATCTTAAAAGAATCGGGACTTAGGGGTCGAGGCGGTGCAGGATTCCCTGCGGGATTAAAGTGGGAATTTACCTACAAAGCACAGGGGGATAAAAAGTTTGTGGCCTGTAACGCTGACGAAGGTGATCCCGGAGCATTTATGGACCGCAGTATTTTAGAGGGTGATCCTCATTCGGTAATAGAGGCTATGACCATTGCCGGATATACTGTAGGTGCCGATCAAGGATATATCTATGTCAGAGCTGAGTATCCAATTGCCGTGGAGAGACTTACCAAAGCTATAGCACAAGCGCGAGAGTACGGCCTCTTGGGTAAAAATATCCTGGGCACTGATTTCAGCTTTGATCTGGAATTAAGACTTGGTGCAGGGGCATTTGTTTGTGGTGAAGAGACTGCTCTTATGGCTTCCATCGAGGGTGATCGTGGAGAACCAAGACCAAGACCGCCTTTTCCTGCGGTAAAGGGGTTGTTTGGTAAGCCCACCCTGTTAAATAATGTTGAAACATATGCAAACATACCTCAAATTATTCTAAAAGGTCCCAAATGGTTCCAGGGCATTGGTACCGAGAGGAGTAAGGGTACAAAGGTTTTTGCATTGGGTGGAAAAATAAATAATACAGGATTAGTTGAGGTACCAATGGGGACAACACTCAGGGAGATCATATATGAGATCGGGGGAGGAATTCCCGAAGGAAAGACCTTTAAAGCTGCACAAACCGGCGGTCCCTCAGGGGGATGCATTCCTGCGGAGCACTTGGATACCCCCATCGATTATGATTCTCTTACTGCTATAGGCTCTATGATGGGCTCGGGCGGTTTGATTGTAATGGACGAAGATAATTGTATGGTGGATATCGCCCGTTTCTTCCTGGAGTTTACTGTTGAGGAATCCTGCGGAAAATGTCCTCCTTGTCGTATAGGGACAAAGAGGATGCTGGACCTTTTAAATAAAATCGCGGAAGGCAAAGGTGAAGAAGGGGATCTGGAAAAGCTTGAGGAATTAGGCGAAGGTATAAAAATAGCTTCACTATGCGGTCTCGGACAATCCGCGCCCAACCCCGTACTGAGCACAATTAAGTACTTCAGGGAAGAATACGAGGAACATATAAGGGATAAGAAATGCAGGGCAGGAGTATGTCAGGCACTGCTTCAATATATCATTATTGAGGACAAATGCAGAAGCTGCGGTCTGTGCGCAAGGGTCTGTCCCGTCAACGCCATTTCCGGACAGAAGAAGCAACCCTATGTTATAGACCAGGATTCCTGCATTAAATGTGGGGCTTGCATGGAAAGATGTCCTTTTGATGCCATTGTTAAAAGGTAACCTGGAACTATAAAGGAGTGAAGATATGGATATGATTAAGGTAAAAATAGATGGCATAGAAGTGGAAGTACCTGCAGGTACTACAGCCTTGGAAGCTGCTAGGAAAGCGAATATTGATATACCCACTTTATGTTATCTTAAGGATATAAATGAAATCGGTGCATGTCGCATGTGTTTGGTAGAAGTAGAAGGGGCTAGAAACCTTCAGGCCTCTTGTGTATTCCCTGTTGCAGACGGGATGAGCATCAAGACCAATACTCCCAAGGTCAGGGCTGCCAGGAAGCTCAGCCTTGAACTTATACTGTCAAATCATGACAGGAAATGCCTGACCTGTGTAAGAAGTCAGGATTGCGAATTACAGGATTTATCGAAAAGGCTGGGGGTTGATGATATCCGCTTCGATGGAGAAAGGCATGACAAGCCGGTGGATTCATTCTCGCCCTCTATCGTCAGAGATCCAAATAAATGCATTTTATGCAGACGTTGTGTATCCGTATGCAGGAACGTACAGGGGATTGGTGTAATTGGTGCCACTGAGAGGGGCTTTGCTACAATGGTTGAGCCGGTTTTCAACATGAGTATAAATGACGTTCCCTGTATAAACTGTGGACAGTGTATTATAGCATGCCCGGTAGGTGCCCTAAGGGAAAAAGATGATATCGAAAAGGTATGGGATGCTCTGAACAATTCAAACCTGCATGTGGTTGTACAAACAGCACCTGCTGTTCGTGTAGCTCTGGGAGAAGAGTTTGGCATGGAAATGGGTACCAGGGTAACGGGTAAGATGGCTGCTGCCCTTAGACGTTTGGGATTTGACCGGGTTTTTGATACCGATTTTGCTGCGGATCTAACCATAATGGAGGAAGGTCACGAGCTGTTGGGTAGGCTCCAAGGAGGAGGCAAGCTACCTATGATTACCTCTTGCAGCCCCGGTTGGATAAAGTACTGTGAGCATTATTATCCTGAATTTTTGGATAATTTGTCAACATGCAAATCTCCTCATGAGATGATGGGGGCTATAATTAAGTCCTATTATGCAGAGAAGAACGGTTGGGATCCTGCCAATGTTTTTGTAGTATCCATAATGCCTTGTACCGCAAAGAAATTTGAGGCACAACGTCCAGAACTAAGTGCTGTAGGTCATCCCGATGTTGATGTGGTGCTTACCACCAGAGAGCTGGCAAGGATGATCAAGGAAGCGGGTATGGATCTGGCAACGCTGCCGGATGAGGAGTTTGATCCTGCCCTAGGAGATTCTACAGGAGCAGGTGTCATCTTTGGTGCAACCGGTGGTGTTATGGAGGCCGCCCTTCGTACCGTGCATGAGATTGTCACAGGGGAACCCATGGAAAACTTAGAAGTTCATGCAGTACGTGGAATCGAAGGAGTAAAGGAAGCTGAGATTCAGTTAGGGGACCTGACCTTAAGAGCGGCTATAGCCCATGGTACTGCTAATGCCAAAGCCTTATTGGAGCAGGTTAAATCAGGTGAAAAGGAATACCATTTCATTGAAATAATGGGTTGCCCGGGCGGATGTGTAACAGGTGGTGGTCAGCCCATAGTGAAGGCAAAAACCTACATGGAAATGGATCCAAAGGTAGTGAGGGCTAAAGCGATTTATGATGAGGACAGGGATCTGCCCATCAGAAAATCCCATGAGAATCCATCGGTTATAAAATTATACGATGAGTATTTGGGTGAGCCCAATAGTGAGAAGGCACACGACCTACTTCATACTCATTATACCAGAAGAAGTGTATACTAATTAATCTATCATGGAAGATAAGGCTATAATGAGTATTTATTTGGTACTATTAGCCGAATTATATAAAGGATATAAGCACAGAAAAAAAGAATCCTATTTAAAGGATTCTTTTTTTCTTCCTTTAGGTGGGAGATCAGGAAAAGCCCGAGCCTTTGCATATTTGGTTGACTTTAACAGGTGATGAACTTATAATGAAAATGGAGACAAAAAGGAACATACGTTCATAATGCTTGGAGGTTTACTGATGGAGAAAGCTTACGGTGCTAATGATATAGAGGTATTGAAGGGTTTGGATGCGGTTAGGATGCGTCCCGGAATGTATATAGGTACTACCGGACCTAGAGGACTTCATCACCTTTTATGGGAGATAGTCGATAACGGTATAGACGAAGCTGCTAACGGCTATGCGACTAGGATAGAAGTAACCTTATTTGAAGACGGCAGTGTAATGGTAGAGGACAATGGGCGGGGGATACCCGTGGATATTAACGAAACCCTTAAACTCCCAGGTGTTGAGGTTGTCTTTACTCAACTCCATGCGGGAGGGAAGTTTAACAATGAAAACTATAGCTACTCGGGAGGGCTTCATGGGGTAGGAGCTGCCGTGGTAAATGCGCTGTCCAGATGGCTGGAGGTGGAGATAAGAAGGGATGGTAAGATCTACAGACAACGCTTTGAGAGTCTATACGACAAAGAAGCGGATAAGGTAGTAGCCGGGGTCGTAACTATGGCACTAGCAGAAGTAGGGACCACTGACAGAACCGGAACCCGGGTACGGTTTATGCCGGATGACAGAATTTTTGATGATATCAGGTTTAATGCTGAAACCATAGCTAAACGTCTCCGCGAATTGGCCTTCCTAAATAGAGGGCTGGAAATAGTATTAGTTGATCAAAGACAAAATGATGATAACAATATAATTCCCAGGAGAGTTTTTTTATATAGCGGTGGATTAACTGATTTTGTCGAATATATAAACGAGAATAAAACTGTCCTGCACCCAGAAATAATATTCTTGGAAGGAGAAAAAGATGGTATATATGCACAAATTGCCATTCAATATACCGACTCCTATACAGAGAGCATCTTTTCCTATGTAAATAACATACCTACCAGCGAGGGTGGGACCCATGAAACTGGGTTTAAAACAGCTATAACAAAGGTTTTTAACGATTATGCCCGTAAATTCAATTACTTGAAGGAAAGGGATAACAACCTAAATGGTGAGGATTTTCGCGAGGGGATGACCGCATTAATTTCTGTAAAAATGCGAAATATCCAATTTGAAGGACAGACCAAAACAAAGCTTGGAAATTCCGAAGCTCGAACTGCATTGGAGGCCATTACCACGGAGCAGTTGATACATTTTATTGAAAATACCACACATGAACATATTATTAGGCTAATCATAGAAAAGGCTATCAAGGCTGCGAAGGTAAGGGAGGCAGCCCGAAAGGCGCGTGAGATCACACGGAAGAAAAATAGCTTGGAAGGGGCACCACTTGTGGGTAAGTTAGCCAGCTGTACGGGCAGGGATGTCACCATAAACGAACTGTTCATAGTAGAAGGAGATTCCGCAGGGGGGTCTGCAAAACAAGGCAGGGATAGGCGATTTCAGGCTATTTTGCCATTACGGGGCAAGCCCTTGAATGTGGAGAAAAAGCGTTTGGATCAAGTGTTGGCCAATGAAGAGTTCCGTACAATTATTTCCGCCCTGGGTACGGGGATAGATGAGGATTTTAACATTAATAATCTTAAGTACCACAAGATCATTATTCTATCAGATGCAGATCAGGATGGTGCCCATATTCGTGCTATACTTCTTACTTTCTTCTTTAGATATATGAAGGAGTTGATTACCGAAGGACATGTGTATATCGGACTTTCCCCTCTTTACAAGATAACTAAGGGAAAAACCGTGGAATATGCCTATAACGATACGGAACTAAAGGAAAAGATTAAAAAGATAGGCAAGGGATATACAGTTCAAAGATACAAGGGTCTGGGAGAGATGAACCCGGATCAGCTGTGGGAAACTACCATGAATCCCCGGAATAGATCAATTATTCAGGTAAGTATTGATGATGCAGCCCAGGCGGACAAACTGGTTACGATTCTTATGGGGGATAAGGTAGATCCAAGGCGGCAGTATATAAGTACTTATGCTAACTTCAACAAAACAGATATTTTTCAGGAGATGGGGGTATAAACCGTGGCTAAGAATAAAAAAACAATGAATGAATTCGTACAAAACAAGGATCTCGTAATACAAAAGCCTTTGGAAGAGGTTATGCATGAATCTATAATGCCTTACGCGGAATACATTATCTTGGAAAGAGCGCTTCCAAGGGTAGAGGACGGGCTAAAACCTGTACAGAGAAGGATCCTGTATACCATGCACGAATTAGGTGTAACCCCGGAAAAACCCCATAGAAAATCTGCCAGAATTGTAGGAGATGCCCTTGGAAAGTATCATCCCCACGGTGACACCTCGGTGTATGATGCTATGGTAAGAATGGCTCAAGATTTTGTTATGAGGGCTCCCCTAATCGATGGGCATGGCAACTTTGGTTCCATGGACGGGGATTCGGCAGCAGCCATGCGTTATACCGAAGTGCGGATGACCCCTTTGGCCACGGAACTATTAAAGGATATAGGCAAGGATACAATCAATTTTAGTTTGAATTTTGACGATACCTTAAAAGAACCCGATGTATTGCCTGGGCGATTTCCTAATCTACTGGTCAACGGGGCATCCGGTATTGCCATCGGCCTCGCTACAAATATTCCTCCCCATAACCTGGCTGAGGTTATTGACGGTGTTATCCTTCAAATGGAAAAACCTGATGTTACTTTGGATGAACTAATGCGTGTTATCAAGGGACCGGATTTTCCTACAGGTGGGATTATAATAGGACAGGAAGAGATTATAAATGCCTATGAGACCGGCAGGGGAAAGATAATAGTAAGGGCAAAGGTGGATATCGAGAACGCACCCGGTGGGAAGAAGTTATTGGTAATTAAGGAGCTTCCATATCAGGTAAATAAGGCTACCTTACTGGAGAAGATTCTTAGGCTCAGCGAAGAAAGAAAAGGGGTCCTAACCGGAATAGCGGATATCAGGGATGAATCGGATCGTAACGGTGTACGCGCTGTTATTGAAGTAAAGAAAGATGGGGATGCAGAAAAAATACTGAACTACCTATACAAATATTCAGATCTGCAGGTCACCTTTGGCGTCAATATGGTTGCAATAGCCAATGGTAGGCCTCAACAACTAGGACTAAAGGAGATTCTGGATCATTATATCCAACACCAAAAAGATGTGGTTACCAGAAGAACCAAGTATGATTTAGATAGGGCCAAGGCCAGGGAACATATTCTGGAAGGATTAATAATAGCCATTCATAATATTGACAGGGTAATTGCTATTATAAGGGGCTCGAAAACTCCTATCGCTGCAAGAAAAAACCTAATGGCAGAGTTTGAGTTAACGGAGATCCAGGCCCAGGCTATTCTTGATATGCGCCTTCAAAGGCTTACCAACTTGGAGATGATTTCTCTCGAAAGGGAGTATAAGGAAATTAAAAGGACTATTAAAAGGCTTGAATCTATATTGGCATCAGAGAAGTTACTTATTGGCTTAATAAAGAAGGAGCTAAATGAAATCAAGGGAAAATACTCAGACATAAGAAGGACCGGCATAATTAAGGATGATACGGAAGCGGAGATAAGAACCGAAGATTTGATTCATGTTGAGGAATGTATAGTTACTTTAACCAGAAATCAGGACATAAAAAGGGTACCACTAAAATCCTTCAACCTATCCAGTAAGGATGTAGGAGTGGTAGAGACCCGTGAGATGGATTTCATTGAGTTTTTAATCGATTCCGAGACGGATCATAGAATACTCCTACTGACGGATCAGGGCAATTGCTATAGTCTGGATGCAATGGAGATACCGGAGGCAAAATGGCGGGATAAAGGGGTACAATTGATGAACCTCATAAAGGGTTTTGATAGAAGCGAAAGAATCGTAGCGATGTTTTCTGTTAAGGAATTTACGGAAGATCTTTTCATCCAATTCTATACAAGCAAAGGTCAAGTAAAGAAGACCAGTCTGACTGAATACAATACCCGCAGGAGTAAGATTCAAGCCTGTGGTTTAAATAAGGGAGATTTATGTATTGGGGCTGAACTAATTGCCGAGGATAAGGAAACTATGATAGTTACAGCGGAAGGTATGAGTATAAGATTCAATGGTTCCGAAGTAAGCCCGATGGGCCGGACGGCAAAAGGAGTGAGGGCTATCCAGCTCAAAGGGGATGATAGAGTTGTCTTTGGCAGCCAGATTGAGGATGACGGCCATTTAGTTGTGGTAACGGATAGGGGTATCGGGAAACGTACTTCCATATCGGATTATCAAATTCAGGGTAGGGGAGGTATAGGCTTTAGAACTATAACCTTTTACAAGAATAGGGCTAACGGCAGGTATATTTTGGGGGCCTTTTATGCAAAAACACCCTATGAACTAATCCTCCAACAGGCCGACGGAACCATAACCCGACTAAATACCAACGACTTACCCCTTGCTGCAAGAGACGGTAGGGGCAGTACCATAGTTACAGTCTCTGATGACAATTTAGTAGAGTACGTCTATAGGAATTACAATGACCAATAGCCTTGTGTTTACACACTGGTATCGGATAACCGAAGATCCGGTTGATATGCCAGTCTGTTAACCTAGAATTAATAAAAAAATCCCCGTCCGGGGATTTTTTTATTAATACGGAATTATTGGGAAAAATCATATAACTACTTGTCAAGAAACAATTGTTGATTTGTCATAAGGTGACCATCAAATAAATAAGTATTAGGGAGGATGATATTTATCTGGAAGCAAGGATGGGGGTAATGCATAGATGCGGGTTATATATATATCTAAGAAAAAAACAGCTAAGATACTTTTGGTTTTCTGCCTGGTTTTGGTTTCAGTCGCCTACTCCATAAACTTTAGAGATAAAGCTATAACCGTCTTCCTTAACATTAAAAGGGAATTGCCAATTTATTGTGTAGAGCGGGATGATAAAAAGATATCTATATCCTTTGATGCAGCCTGGGGAACTGAGTATACCGATGAATTACTTGATATATTGGAGGAAAGGAATATTAGATGTACTTTTTTCCTGGTGGGATTTTGGATAGATGCTCATCCTGATAAAGTTCAGCTTATAGCACAAAAAGGCCATGAAATTGGTAACCATTCGACTAATCATCCCCATATGAGCAACCTGGGTAAAGAGCAAATAATCAAGGAAATCGAAACCACCCAAAAAAAGATTGAAGAATTGACGGGTGATAGGGCCGTAAAGCTTTTTAGACCCCCTTATGGGGATTATAATAATTTGCTGATAAGTACATGTCGGGAGATGGGATTCTATCCTATCCAATGGGATGTGGATTCCCTTGATTGGAAGGAATTAGGTGTAGATCATATGTATAGACAGGTTACGGGTAAGGTTAAGCCGGGATCTATTGTCCTTTTTCATAACAATGCCAAGTATACGGCTACCGCCTTGCCATCCATACTGGACAATTTACTCGAGGAAGGATATGAATTTGTCCCAATATCCGAACTTATTTATAAAGACAGCTATGATATAGACCATACGGGAATGCAGAAGAAAAAGGACCAATAAGTCATATTGGGTCCCCTTTATGAATAGGAATTAAAATAATGATGTATGAGAGTACACTTATCATATTAAGTATACTAGTGGGACTTGAACTACTTGGACATGCAAAATAAATGGGCAGTATAGGAAACTTCTAACAAACCACATGTAGATAGGGATAATGCTGTCTTATATACGGCATATATAGGTACAAGGGAGAAAGGATGGAGAGGCTGGATGGCAGAACATATAGCGGATAACAATAAGGTAGTTATAGTGGGAAAAGTGAACGGTCCCATGGAATTTAGCCATGAGATATTTGGGGAGAATTTTTTTCAATTTGACCTATCGGTACCTCGTCTCAGTGATTATGTTGATTTATTACCCGTCACTGTCTCCGAACGATTACTTAGCGGAATTGAGCTGTTGGATGGAATGGAAATAACTGTAGAAGGTCAGCTTAGATCTTACAATAAAATTATAGGAGGACATAACAGGCTAATTCTGACGGTGTTTGCCCGGGAGATATTTTTAATAGGTGAGGGGACCAAAAACCCAAATCAAATCTATCTGAATGGATTTATATGCAAGAAGCCAGTCTACAGGGTTACACCTCTTAAAAGGGAAATAACCGACATTCTGTTAGCCGTTAACAGGGCATATGGGAAATCTGACTATATCCCTACAATCGCATGGGGTAGAAATGCACGTTTTTCCCAACACTTAAACGTAGGTGATAATATAAAAATATGGGGCAGGATCCAAAGTCGAACCTACCAAAAAAAACTATCAAACGGTGAAGTGATTGAGAAGATGGCATATGAGGTATCAATATCAAAGATGGAAGTGGTTAAAAACAAAATAGAAACCCAAACCTAAGGAACCTGAGTATTGCTCAGGTTTTTATATTGTAGATTGTAGTTTGGTATGTTAAAATGGTAGTATAATGAAGGATTCACACCCACAGCACGTATCAGTTGGTGCCAAGATGCTATTAAATCGGTTATCAGAGGAGGATCATTATGGAATATGAATCAAAGCTACGGAATCAACAGGTCGATGAGCTTTTTTACGCTATTCTAGAGCTTGAGACCCTTGAAGAATGTTACCGTTTTTTCGAAGATATATGTACCATAAATGAGATAAAATCCTTGGCTCAAAGGCTGGAGGTCGCAAAAATGCTTAGAGCGAAGAAAACCTACCAGGACATAGCCGATGAAACAGGTGCCAGTACAGCTACTATAAGCAGGGTCAATAGGTCATTGACTTATGGTGCTGGTGGGTATAATATCATATTGGACAGGTTATTGGAAAAATAATTGGACACCCTTACGGGTGTCTTTTAAACGAGGGGAAATTCTCCACGAACAGATGTATTTGCAAATTTCACTGGGAGTTGAGGCAACCATGGAACTAACGAAGATATTGAACCCACAACAGAGACAAGCCGTGCTCCATACAGAAGGACCCCTTCTGGTTCTAGCAGGGGCGGGATCTGGTAAAACCCGGGTTCTTACATATAGAGTAGCACATTTGGTAGAGAACTTAGGAATAAGACCGGAGAGTATTTTGGCAATTACCTTTACCAACAAGGCTGCCAATGAAATGAAGGAGAGGATTTATAATCTGGTAGGGGACAAGGCCTATGATATTTGGGTAAGTACCTTTCATTCAACCTGCGTTAGGATACTCAGAAGGGAAATTGATAAGATAGGCTTTACAAGAAATTTTGTTATTTATGATGCCGATGATCAGCTAACCCTTATTAGGGATTGTATAAAAGAACTGAATTTAAGTGAAAAGTATTTTAATGCCAAGGATATACGCTTTATAATTGGTCAGCTTAAAGATCAGTTAAAGAGTCCTGGAGAATATAAAAATGAATCAAGAGGTCAGTACCGGGAAGAAAGAATCGCTGATTTATATGAACTATACCAGAATAGGCTGGTAAAGAACAATGCGCTTGATTTTGATGATCTCATAAACAGGACCTTGGAACTTTTCAATCTAAGGCCTGATGTGCTGGATTACTATTCAACCAGATTTCAATATATCCATGTGGACGAGTATCAGGACACCAACCATGCCCAATATATGTTGGTCAAACTGTTATCTGAGAAACATCAAAATATATGTGTCGTGGGTGATGATGACCAATCTATATATGGATGGAGAGGGGCAGATGTACGAAATATTCTGGATTTTGAAAGGGATTTTCCCAATGCCAGGATTATTAAGTTGGAAGAAAACTACAGGTCGACCCAAATGATCCTGGATGCAGCCAACAGCATCATACGAAACAACAGCAATCGGAAAGAAAAAAGGCTGTGGACCCAAAAAAACCAGGGTGACAGAATCGCAGTATACAAGGTAGAAGATGAACATCGGGAAGCTGATATGATCTGTCAACATATCCATGAGCATATAGTTAAAGATAATAAATCCCCTGGGGATTTTGCTGTTTTGTATAGAACCAATGCTCAATCTAGGGTTATAGAGGATGCCCTTATGAGGTATGGTATTCCTTATCGCATGTACGGAGGTTTACGTTTCTATGATAGGAAGGAAATAAAAGATATCATAGCCTATCTTAGAGTAGTTGCAAACCCGGCAGATGATATTAGCCTAAAAAGGATTATTAATGTTCCAAGGCGGGGTATAGGTAGTGTAACCTTAGGAAATCTGGAGGAAATATCTATAAGAGAAGATGAAAGCATTTTTAGTGTTATTCTAGACTTAGATGATTATGCGGAGGTCACCCCCAGAATAAGTAAAAAGGTTAAGGAATTTGGTAAACTTATATCAAATCTCATAGCCATGAAAGAGATTATGCCTTTAACAGAATTTATTGAAGTCTTATTGGAACACACGGGCTATGAAAAAGCTATAAAGGAAGAAAGGACGCAGGAATCGGTATCCAGAACAGAAAACATCAAAGAATTTATTTCTGCGGCCAGGGATTTTGAAAGAGATAATGAGGGAGCCGGGTTAGTGGATTTTTTAGAGAACCTTGCCCTGGTAACCGATCTTGATAATTTGGGAGAGGGCCAACCTGCGGTTAGTTTGATGACCATGCACTCTGCAAAGGGCTTGGAGTTTCCTATAGTATTTATTGCCGGTATGGAGGAATACTTGTTTCCGCATTCCAGATCAATGGATTCGGAGCAAGAAATGGAGGAAGAAAGGCGGCTATGTTATGTTGGCATAACCAGGGCTAAAGAGCGGCTTTATCTATCCTTTGCAGCCCAGCGTAATATATTTGGCAGCTACAGCCGTAATGCCCCATCACGGTTCCTGGACGAAATATCCCAAGATTTAATCGAGTATACGGACCAATCCTTGGGAGAAATGTGGAACACATATTGCAACAAAGACGAAGGAAATATCGTCAAAGGATATATGAGAGATGGATGGAATAAATTAAGGCCGGTGGATGTTTTACAAACATCTTTAAAATCGCCAGAGAGTAATATGAATAATAAAAAAAGTGGCAACAAGGGTATCCGGGATTTCACTCTAGGCCAAAAAATTATACATAAGAAATTTGGCAAAGGAACGATTGTTGCTATGAGTGGAAGTGGAGATGATCAGGAGCTGAAGATTGCCTTTGAACAAGGTGGTATAAAAAGCTTTATGGCAGCCTATGCCCCATTGAAGAAACTGTAGGCGGGAGGGAATCAGCTTATGGATAAAAAAGATATTTTGAAAGAAATTGAAAATTTACGGGATGAGATAAGATACCATAACTACCGATATTATATCTTGGATCAGCCAACTATTACTGATTCAGAATATGATTCCCTGATACGGCGCCTAATGGAATTGGAAGCTGAGTATCCGGAATTCTATTCGCCTGACTCTCCTACCCAAAGGGTGGGTGGTGCTCCTATGGAAGGGTTTGGAACTGTCGTCCATTCATCGCCCATGCTCAGCCTGGCTAACGCTTTTAATTCTCAGGAGTTGATTGATTTTGATCGTAGAGTTAGGAGTATAGTGGGGGATGAGGTGGAGTATGTAGCCGAATTTAAGATTGATGGTCTATCGGTGGTTTTAGAATATGAAAATGGAAGTTTTGTAAGAGGCGCCACAAGGGGAGACGGCCAAGTTGGTGAGGATGTTACCGAGAACCTAAAGACGGTTAGGTCTATACCTCTGAGGTTAAACAAACCATATACCTTAGAAGTTCGTGGAGAAGTATTCATGTCCAAAGAACATTTTGAGAGGCTTAACAGCAGAAGGGAATTGGACGGACAGCCGACCTTTGCAAACCCGCGAAATGCAGCAGCAGGATCTATAAGGCAATTAGATCCAAGAATAACAGCATCCAGACCTTTGGATGTATTTCTTTTCAACCTTGAGAGGGTAGATGGAGTAGACATTCAAAGTCACCTACATGGTATGGATATTATGAAAGATGCGGGACTTAAGATAAGCCCTTTCCTCTATAGTACAGCCTCGATAGAAGATATAATTGAGCTTTGCAGTGAATGGACAGATAAGCGCCACGATCTTCCCTTTGATATTGATGGCCTTGTTATCAAGGTAAATTCTATGGAGCAGAGACGACAATTGGGTGCTACATCTAAAACTCCCAGATGGGCCATTGCATATAAATTTCCTGCTCAACAAGCGGAGACCCGTTTGAAAGAGATAGTAGTACAGGTTGGTAGAACAGGAGTACTTACCCCAACAGCCTTGTTGGATCCGGTACATATTGCCGGTTCAACGGTGGCAAGGGCCAGTCTGCATAACGAAGACTATATAAGAGAAAAGGATATTAGGATCGGTGATTACGTTATAATACAAAAGGCTGGAGATATCATTCCGGAAGTGGTTAGGGTACAAAAGGATAAGCGGACCGGTGGTGAAAAGGTATTTCAGATGCCGGAACAATGTCCTGTCTGTGGTGCCAGTACCGTTAGGATAGAAGGAGAGGCTGCGGTTAGATGCACCGGTAATGCATGCCCTGCCCAACAAAGACGTCTAATCATCCATTACGTTTCCAAAGATGCCATGGATATAACAGGCTTAGGGCCGGCAATAGTGGATCAGCTGCTGGAGAATGGCTTGATCGATGACGCCGGAGATCTATATTATCTTGATTACAATCACTTGGTAGGCCTCGAGCGTATGGGGGATAAGTCCGCAAACAATCTTTTGAGGGCTATAGAGGCTAGCAAGCAAAATGAACTTAGACGGCTGATCTTTGGGTTAGGTATTAGGTTGGTTGGAACTAGAGCAGCCCAATTGTTGGCTCAAAGATTTGGTCATTTGGATGCTCTAATAAAAGCCACAGAAGACGAACTATTGTCAGTTGAAGAGATAGGCCCTAAAATAGCACAAAGCATAACGGCTTTCTTTAAGGAAGAACAAAACATAAAGCTAATTGACAAATTGAGGCAGGCGGGAGTTAATTTTTGCCATGATCAAAAGGTTGCTGGCATAGAAGACAGTACTTTGGTACATGATTGGATGGGGAAGACCTTCGTATTGACAGGAACCTTAAGGGACTATACACGAAACGATGCAAAAACCCTTATAGAGGAACGGGGAGGTAGGGTTGTAGGCAGTGTCAGTAAAAAAACTGACTATGTACTGGCCGGAGAAAATCCAGGCAGCAAGCTCAACAGGGCAAGGGCTGTCTCTTATAAAAATAT
>DGDX01000012.1:9236-9669 GCA_002385665.1 Firmicutes bacterium UBA3941 | reverse complement strand
AGATGTAGGATGATTACGATTATTGGGATCATGTTGACTTTATCATCAATAAGGCTGCGGAATACGGCCTGTACATAGCACTGCTGCCCACCTGGGGCGATAAATTCAATCAAATGTGGGGAAAGGGCCCGGAAATCTTCAACGGAAAGAATGCCTATGATTATGGCCTTTGGTTGGGCCGAAGGTACAGGGATCACAACAATATAATCTGGGTACTGGGGGGCGACCGGCCACTACTGACTTCCCGGCATTTCGATGTAATAAACTCCATGGCAAAGGGCCTGAAAGAAGGGGATGATGGCAGGCATCTTATGACCCTCCATCCCGTTGGCGAACAGACCTCCTCCTATCATGTCCATAACGAAGACTGGCTGGACTTTAACATGATCCAGTCCAGCCATGGAAGGCTTAATAATGAAAACTACAAGATGGT
>DGDX01000012.1:7187-8891 GCA_002385665.1 Firmicutes bacterium UBA3941 | reverse complement strand
GATGTGAGAAAGGCTGCATATTGGGCTGTATTCTCAGGAGCCATGGGTCACACATACGGGCATCACTGCATCTGGTCCATGCGCACCGAGGTCGAACCGTATTTTGTAATGACTTGGAAGACCGCCCTGTTAAGGCCCGGCGCAGAGCAGATGAAGCACGTAAAAGCCCTGATGGAATCAAAGCCCTTTGCCGGTAGGGTGCCGGACCAGGAGTTAATCGCCGAAAACTATGAAGGAGCAAACCATCTAAGGGCCATAAGGGGCGATGACTATGCCTTTATTTATTCACCCAGCGGCCTGAACATCAAAGTAAATATGGGCAAAATTACGGGAGATTCCGTAGCTGCCCAGTGGTATGACCCCAGAACCGGTGAATATAGCTTTATAGGAATTTACGAAAACCAGGGAACGGTTGACTTCCTCCCGCCGACTGCCGGCAGAGGTGAGGATTGGGTTTTGGTGCTGACTGACAAGCAGTAAAAAGGGGGGCAGAATAATGCCCCTCATTTTTTTGAGTGAGGAACCCCGAAGGGTTTAAGTATTTAAGTATGCGATGCTATTGTCTTAGAAGTTGTTGACTATGTTAAAGGAGAGGGAGGCTAATTATGAAACTAAAGGTGGGAATAGTAGGTGCCAGGGGACTGAGTACCCTAAAGGGTTTTCAAAGTATTCCCGGAGTCACAGTAGAGGCCCTGTGCGATCTTGACGAGGATCTTTTAAAGGAGCAATCCAAAAGGCATAACATACCTAAAACCTATAGGATATACGAGGATATGCTGGAGTCCGATATTGATGCGGTGGTTATTGCAACTCCCATGCAGTTGCACGTACCCCAAACCCTGACAGCCCTGGAGGCGGGAAAGCATGTCCTGTGTGAAGTAACTGCAGGGGTAACCATGGATGAATTGTGGTGGCTGATTGAATGGGTAGAAAAATATGACAGGGTTTATATGATGGCTGAAAACTACTGCTATATACCCGAGAATCAGCTGATACTGAATATGGTCAAAAAGGGATGCTTTGGAGATGTCTACTTTGGTGAAGGGGAGTATCTGCACGATATCAAGAATTTAGCCGTGTATCCAAACGGAAGGACATCCTGGCGCAAATTCTGGCAATTGGGAAAGAGAGGGGCTTTTTATCCTACCCACAGCCTTGGCCCCGTTATGCAATGGTTCCAAGGCGATACCATTAAGTCGATTGCATGCCATGGTACAGGATGGCACACTGCGCCCGAATTCCGGCAGGAGGATACAACCCTTACATTATGCCAGATGGAAAGCGGTAAGCTGATCAAGATAAGGGTGGATTGCATATCACCAAGGCCCCATAATATGACCTATTATTCCCTGCAGGGGACCAAGGGGTGCTATGAGGCTCCCAGGGGGTTGGGAGACGATCATAAAATTTGGCTGGAAGGCATGGATGAAAACACGGATAAGGCCAAATGGAGACCATTAAAGGAATTTCTGCATTATCTTCCGGAGCGTTACCAAAATGCTACAGAGGAGCAGAAGGCTGCAGGCCATTGGGGTGGAGATTTCTTTATTGTAGAGGATTTTGTTAACGCCATCTTTAAAAATGAAAAACCACCCATCGACGTTTATGATGCCTGTGAGTGGACGGCTGTTGCCCTATTATCGGAACTGTCCGTTATGAACGGTGGTAAAGTTATGGATATGCCGGATTTCAGACGAAACAAAA
>DGDX01000012.1:5871-6892 GCA_002385665.1 Firmicutes bacterium UBA3941 | reverse complement strand
ATGGGGGATACAGAAAAATATAAACCGCAGCTGGTGATGTATAGGCCAAACTTAACGGACCTTCCTGCTATAAGATTGCCTGAAGGATACAGCTGCCGTACATTTCAGCCCGGAGATGAGGCTGCATGGGAGTCCATAATCTTTCAATCCTTTCAATGGAAGAGTGATTTTCGCAAGCAGATGGAGGAAGATGAATACTACAATCTAGGCAAGATATTCTTTATATGTTATGGAGATACTCCAATAGCAACTGCCTCTGCATGGCATAGGCCTGCATGGGGCCGGCATGTAGGATACCTCCATATGGTTGGGATTATACCCGATCATGGGGGTAAGGGTCTGGGCTTGCAGGTAAGCCTGGCAGCCCTGCATCATATGGCTAACAGTGGGAAAGAGGCATCTATCCTTGAAACCGATGATTTCCGCATTCCTGCTATAAAGACCTACTTAAGGCTGGGTTATAAGCCATTATTAATCCATGAAAACCAGGCCGAAAGGTGGAAGGATCTTATAACTGCCAATGATTTACGGATAAATGATTAATTAGTGCGTTGTGCCAGTCAATCATATACTGGTAATGGCTATTGAGCGCTCTGTAACATCGTAAGAGTAACTTCATCGTTGAAGTTTCAAAAAAACTGATTATAGCTCTTATATAGCAAGGTTAGTGTCAATGTATTTTTGAGACTTCCCTATTCCGACATTATTTTAGATTTTGGGTACTAGTAACTCTTAGGTTTAATGAAGTAGTTACTAGGGAGGATGGATTTGTGGAGGCAGACTCCAACGACCCAAACGAAAGACCTCTAAGGGGAGTGCCGCTAATAATCCCACAGAGATGGGACCTGTAAGGCAGCTCCCCGATGTGATTTGGAGGCAGCCGGAATAAACCATCCTCCCATCCAAGCAAGGAAGATCTAAATCAATAGTTGCTTCCAATCTGGCGTCCTGCTTAAAGCCACGGCTTTTCTGCATTCCATAAGCCAAGTTTTCTTATCCAAATCAATGAAGTCATCCGCTT
>DGDX01000012.1:0-5695 GCA_002385665.1 Firmicutes bacterium UBA3941 | reverse complement strand
ATCCGCTTATCAATAGCCCATTACTTAAGATTATGAACTGGCACAATAGGGAAATTAAATAATTGCTGAATACTCGTGTCTGAAGACACTGGTACTCAGCAATTTAATACTAATAGTTAATTGTTCTTACATTTGTTCCGCAACAGTTCTGTATATCAGCTCATAGCCCTTATCGTTGGGGTGGATCCCATCATGGCACAGGAAATCCCGGTAGTTATGATGCTTTAAAAAGGCACTTCGTATATCGATTATGGGTATGCCCATTCTGGTGGCCAGTAGCATGACCTCAACGTTGTACATCTCCTGCCAACGATAGATCATATCCACATCCCCCAACCACTTCAGGATATTATCAGCGTTTAATCCCCTGGATATCCAGTTAAAGTATCGTTTGGGGTCCAAGGGGGGAAGGTTGAGGATCGTCGGTCTGCCGCCATTTTTTAGGATCTCGTCTATGATTTGCCCATACAGGCTCCTGAATTCTTTGGGAGGTGTCTTGGGGAGATGCTCCCCATCAGGGTTTTCCGCTATATCCTTCCATACAAAGTCGCAATCATTGCCGCCCATTTCAAGAAGGACCCTACTGTACCCCATAAGTTCATGGGTATGTCGTTTTATAACCGACAGAGCCTTTGACACAGTGCACCCAAACTTGGCATAGTTTTTGATGTTTATCCTTAAGCCCCCAAGAATGTTCTCCAAATCCATATTTATTACGCGATAACGGTTGGTGTCAGGTTGTAAAACTACCCCTTTTCCTATTGAATCTCCAAATATGCAAATATCATTAACAGCCATATCTAAACCTCCTATCTTCTATTCATCTATCTTTCATCTATCTTCTATTCATCAAATTTTCCCGTTTTACCCCTCAAATAAAAGGTCAAAGAAGCCACCGCCAGATATACTACATAAAGAATCCAGGCAACACCCCAAAGATCAAAAAACATTGATATAAAAAGGTAGGAGACGGTGGTAAGAATCAACCCTGCTGTAAGAAGCTGTACCTGCCTTTGAAATGTGGATATTAACCTGCGGTTTAATAAGTAGTCCGTGACTATGTAAAAGAAGGCAAGTATCAACACCGTTATCCAGCTATGTCTCCATATGCTCTTTGAATAAACCACTGACAGATACAGAGAAGGAAAAACGTAGAAGATGGGGACCAAACTGGCATAGATAAGCAGTATTCCCCATCGCTTTAGCCTCTTGAAGTTAAACAGCTGGGCATAACCATATGTACTTGCGGAGAAATATACCAGGTATATAAAGGCACCACCCACAGCAATGAGCCAGGTCTTTTCAAAGGTTTTTAATATAACCATGCTCACAAAAAGGTATATAAGGGTCAGGGTGATGAAGTAAAATGAACTGAAGAAGATTAACCCGATTAAATTTCTCTTAAGGGCTCCCAGGGAGCTGCCCTTTTCCACCTCTTTAAGGGCTTCCCTATAATCCGCCATTATCTCTATGGCCATTTTATAGCTTGTTTCTTCGTCCATTCCCAATTCCAAACAATCGTTATACCTGTCAAGGACGATGCTATACAATTCATCCCGAACTTCAAGGATATCCCTTGTTTTAGGGTACAAGAGGAACTTTCTGTTTATGTACTTCTCCAACTTCTTCTTCATGATAAGTCACCCCCAGTGATAAGGTTGTTAAGGACGATATTTATCTTCTTCCACTCATCAACCCTGCGCTTGTATTCATCCCTGCCTTCCTGGGTAATGGAATAGTATTTTCGTCTTGCACCACCATCCTCATTACCCCAGTAGCTTGAAATCAGCCTATCCTTCTCCATGCGTTTAAAGGCGGTATAGATTGTGGCATCCTTTATACTGAACAAACCCTCACCTCCGTCGATGATGGTTTTCATGATCTCATAGCCGTATGAATCCTTTTTGGACAGAATGGCCAGGATAATGGTCTCCGTATTGCCCCTAAGGATCTCACTTGAGTAGCTCACCTAATCTCCCCCGATATCTAATCTGATTAGGTATATTGTATCGCTATAGAAACCCGTTGTCAACCATTCATATCAGGAATTTGGAGAACCACTACCATATAATATTGGGAGTACCCCACAAACTCAATCCCCGGGCAACATATCCGGCGGATTCGGGTTAAGAACCATAATGCTGATCAATAGTCATTATCCGGCCAATGAACAGGAATAGGGGTAATACACCTGAAATGAAAAGATATATAATGGTAAAGCGGGAAGTTTTGATATATAATAGGCATGAATTATGTCGATTTGAATTGGGATTGAGCCCATGGATAGGATGATGGGAGGCAGGGATGAGAAACATAGTCTTAATAGGGATGCCTGCATCAGGTAAGAGTACAATCGGTGTTTTACTTGCAAAAGCCCTGGGAAGGGATTTTATAGATACGGATTTGTTAATCCAGGCCAGGGAGGGTGCTCTCCTGCAGGATATCATTATGGATAAAGGTATAGATGAGTTCATCCGTATAGAAGAAGAGGTTATAACAGGGCTGGACTGCACTAATACCGTTATCGCTACCGGTGGGAGCGTGGTCTACAGCCATGAGGCTATGGAGTACCTGGGACAGAAGGGGATTATAGTCTATTTGGAAGTCGATTATGAGGAGATAAACAGGCGGCTTACCAACATAACCTCAAGGGGCATTGTATTTGAAGAAGGGCAAAACTTGATTGATTTGTATAATGAAAGGCTGCCCCTCTATCAAAAGTATGCTGATTTAACCATCGACTGCAGGGACAAGGATGTAGAAACCCTGGTCAGCCTTATAAAGGACAAAATCCAAAACTGAACAAGTCTTTTGGCAGTGGTGTACTTTTGTATTATATAGAATTGGCTTGGCAGGAATAAGCGGATTTCTATCGAATCTATAACTATATGATAAATACCAGGGGATGGGATTAGGACTAAGATCCCGGCCAACATACTTGCTGACATAGCAAGAGCCCATATGTACAATTAAAACAAGGGAATGGGGAGGGGAGTCTATGCAGAATGCGTTTAATGAGATTTTTGAATACGTTAAGGAACTTATTATAATCGATTCCCATGAGCACCTGCCACACCGGGAGGATGCCAGGGAAAAGGATACCGATGTTATTATAGAGTATCTGGCCCATTATTTTAATAGGGACCTGATTTCCGCAGGGCTGAGTACTGAAGACTTTCAGAGGGTCATGGATCCCGATATGCCTATCATGGAGAAGTGGGATATAGTTGAACCTTTCTGGAACTATAGCCGTTATACCGGATATGGGAGATCCCTGGATATATCAGCCAAGGCCCTTTATAATATAGACATGATCTCCAGGGATACTATAGAAGAGTTAAACGATTCCTTTAAAAAGTCCCTGGAGCCGGGGCACTTTAAAAGGGTCTTAAAGGATATGTCAAAAATCGAGGTAAGCCTCTTGGACGCCAACCTGGAATGTGATCCATACTTCTTTAGAAGCGTCTACAGGCTGGATGATTTTATCTATCCCAAAAGCCATAGGGATGTAGCAGAGATAGAGAAAAAATCCGGGATTAGGATAAACACCATGGACAGCTGGTTGGAAGCCTGCGAAATTGTACTGGATAAAGCCCTTGAAGCCGGGGCAGTGGCCCTAAAAAGCGGACTGGCCTACGATCGCAGCTTAAGGTATGACAGGGTTACCAGATACGAGGCAGAGCAGGGTTTCAATGAGATCTTTAAAACCTTGAATTCCCCGGACTGGGGTGACAAGCCCTTTGACGTTGGCAAGCCCTTCCAGGATTATATGATGCACTTTGTTTTAAGCCTGGCCAATAAGCGCAACCTGACCTTCCAGTTCCATACGGGTCTTCAGGAGGGCAACGGGAATCTCATCTATAACAGTGATCCTTCCCTATTGTCCAACCTGTTCCTTGAGTACCCGGATGTAGACTTTGATATCTTCCATATAGGGTACCCCTACCAGCATGTATTGTCGGCCTTGGCGAAGAACTTCCCCAACGTGTATATCGACATGTGCTGGGCCCATATTATATCGCCAGCTGCATGTGTAAATGCCCTGATAGAATGGATTGATTCCGTTCCCTACAATAAGATTACTGCTTTTGGCGGGGATTATCTATTAGTGGATGCCGTATATGGACATCAATATTTAGCCAGGGTTAATGTAAGCAAATCATTGGCTCATAAGGTGGAGGAAGGGATATTCTCCACAGACGAGGCAAAACATATAGCAAAGGCCTTGTTCTACGACAATCCAAAGAGGATATTCAAGCTGACTTAATAAGCTGTCTATAGTGGGATTCATTTTCCTGCTGTGGGAATTAAGTCGGCAGAAAATATAATATCAATTTAGGAGGAACGACATGGGAGACAAAAAAATAAAAATCGGAATTATTGGGGCAGGAAACATAGCCCAAAACTCGCATATACCTGCTTATCTTAAACAGGATGATGCTGAAATAATCGCTATATGCGACATAAATCTTGACAGGGCCAGGGAAGTGGCAGCCAAACACAATATCAAGTATGCTGTGGGCTCCATAGAAGAGCTGGTAGCCATCGATGAAATTGATGCTGTCAGCATCTGCACCTGGAACAATGCCCATGCCAAGGCCGCCATTGCAGCTGCCAACGCAGGCAAGCATGTCCTGTGCGAAAAGCCCATGGCCATGACCGTAGCCGAAGCGGAAGAAATGAAGGAAGCGGCAGAAAAGAACAATATAATATTCATGATGGGCTTTACCAACCGATTCCGCTCCGACAGCAAGGTTATCAAGGAGATGGCCGACAGCGGTAAGCTGGGAGAAATCTACTATGCAAGAACTGGCTGGTTCCGCAGAAGGGGAACACCCCTTGGATGGTTCACCGACCTTTCCAAGTCCGGTGGCGGGCCTGTTATCGATATCGGGGTCCATGTAATAGACCTTACCTGGTATTTTATGGGCAAACCACGTCCGGTCAGCGTTACAGCTACCACCTATGACAAGATCGGCGATTACAAGACCAAGGGTGTAAGCCGCTGGGAAGCCCTGGATACGGACAATCCAGTCTTTGATACCGAAGACTCTGCCGGTGGATTTATCAAATTTGAAAACGGCGCAGCTATGAGCTTTGACGTAAGCTGGGCAATCAACGGCCAGGACACCGGAATCTTTAGCAATATCTTTGGAACCAAGGCCGGTGCCAGTCTCAACCCCTTCATGATCTATGGTGAAGAGGAAGGTTATCTTGTTGACTCCTCACCCAAAGTGGAATCTCAAAACAGTTTTGAAAATGAGATAAGACACTTTTTAGATTGCATTAAAACCGGGCAAGAGCCTATCTCCTCCGCAGAAGATGGGGTTCTGATCCAAAAGATCTTAAACGGTATCTATGATTCCGCCAGACTCGGTAAAGAGGTTAAACTGGATTAATTAAACTATAATCTAATCCGTCATGCTAGCCAAATATAAGCTAGTAATGGCTATTGATCGCTTTATTACCATCATAGAAGTTACGTCATCGTTGAAGTTTCAAAAAAATCTATTATAGTTTTTAGTTAGCAAACGTTAATGATAATGTATTTTTTGAAACTTCTCTCTTCCGACATCGATTTGGAGAAAACTAAGGCTTATTCCATTTAAAAAGCCTACCGCTTCCAATCCGGCATCCTGCCGGAAGGAAGCTGCTTAAGGCGTCCTGCCTTAAGCTACGGCTTTTCTGCATTCCA
>DGDX01000059.1 GCA_002385665.1 Firmicutes bacterium UBA3941 | reverse complement strand
TTATAGCGATACTCCAAATACCCGTATAGACAGGATTTACGTCAGCGATAATGTAAATGTTGTAGATTATTTTGTTTTGGATTCTTCTATATCAGACCATTCCATGGTACTGGGTATATTATCAATAAATAATTTTACAAAAGAAGGACTTATGGCATATATAAGGAATAATAATAGATAGGAGTATACCCAAAATCTATAATTGTTTAAAGGCGGGACTATATGAAGAAAAGTATCCTTGTGGTAGTTATAGGTTTGATACTATTAATTACAATTGGGACAAATTTTATGGAAATAAGGGCATACAGCCGGGAAACTGTATATATTATACCTATAAAGGGAGAAATAACTCCTGCTATGGCTACATTTTTCAGGAATAGCGTCAAAGATGCGGAAGAACAAAAGGTAGATGCAATACTGTTGGAGATATCTACCCTTGGTGGAAGGGTGGATGCTGCATTTCGGATGAAAGAGGCTATAGAGGAGACGAATATACCCATTATAGTATACATAATGGATAGGGCTGTATCAGCTGGAGCTCTTTTATCCATTAGTGCCCCCAGAATTATTATGGCACCGGGAAGCCATATAGGGGCAGCTGAACCTATACCATACAGCATCAAGGCTGTAGCAGCTATTAGAGGTGAATTTGAAGCCGCAGCAGAAAGGAATGGAAGGGATAAAACCATAGCCGCCGCAATGGTTGATAAAGACATTGATATCCCAGGACTTTCCCCTGCTGGCTCCTTATTGGATATAACCGCCGAAACTGCTAAGGAATATGGATATGCCGAAGCAGTACTACAAGGTCGACAAAATGTTTTGGCCTATCTGGGATTTGCAGAGGCAAATATAATTGAATCTACACCGAATCTATTGACCAAGCTAGCCCAATTTATTACCCAAGGCAGTGTGGCTCCTCTAATACTGGCATTAGGGATAATAGCAATTATAGTCGAGATATTTACAGAGGGCTTTGGCATATTCGGTATTATTGGAATCGGTGCTCTTACCCTCTATTTTGGTGCTAACCTCATTGCGGGTTATTCACAATGGTGGCCTTTTTTTCTGTTTATAATTGGTGTTATACTGTTGATTATAGAGGCAATGATTCCTGGATTCGGTATTTTGGGGATCAGCGGAATAAGTGCTATGTGTATAGGTATAGTGTTTGCTTCCTCAGATCCTGTAAGGGGAATTAAGAATCTAGGCATTGCTACCGGGCTAACTGTGATTATTGCTCCAATACTTATATACTTACTTGTACGGTCGGGTGCCTTTAAAAGACTCGTTTTACCTGATGCTATTATTGGTGAATCTGAAACTGTCGAGGAAGACGGTAGTGTAGATCTACTTGGTAAAAGGGGTGTAGCCTTAACCACCTTAAGGCCTTCAGGGATTGTTAGCATTGATGGTACTAGATTTGATGCGGTTACCCAAGGCGAGTATATCGAATCCGGTTCATGCATCAAGGTGGTCCAGACAAGAGGTCTATCAGTGATTGTAGAAAGGGACAAAGTATAAATAAAGCTTACATCCAGGTTTCGTCTATGCTCCAGGCTTTAGGCTGCTGGATAGCAATGAAATAAGGAGGATATATAAATGTCTGAGATATTGATTTTGGTTATATTCGTATCCATTATTGTTAATATTGTGAAGGCAATAGGTGGGACAAAAAAACCACAAACCAGGGGAACAAATGTGGGGATCCCTTCTGATCCTCAAGGGACTGGTGTGAATAGGACTGGTCCGGAATATACAATCGGAACGGAAAGCCCCATCCTTAAAAAACAGCCAACAATACAAACGAAATTGGAACTCAATCATCGAAATAATGTAAGAAGGATAGAACAAAAGCCTATCGTTACCCAAACGAAGAAACAGTATAAAGGAATACCCGAAGGGTTGACCCGGGATAAACTAATAGAGGGTATAATCCTATCTGAAATTCTGTCGGCTCCAAAGAGTAAAAGAAGAAAGAACATCATCTAGTAGGGGTAATACCTATAATATGTAACATTAAAGAATTCTTTATAAAAATAAGCAAGTTTCCTGGTCAATATACAGCCCTTTAGCGGAACTAGAATGGTTAATACATTCTAGTTTTTTTATTTTTGCATAGAATAGATTAGTCAAGTAGTTTAATGAGATATTTTAATTAGTCACAGAGTATAAAGATCAAGTTTAATTTCAGTTGTGTAACTACTAAAATAGCCAAGTGACATTTAAGGGGGTAGTTTTATGAAAAAAAAGAAGTTGCAGACAGTAAGATCTACTGTTTCTGAGATGTTTGAGCTACCCAAAGAAATTACCCTCAATATGCCAAAAATAAGTTTGATTGGCAACAATCAGATGTTGGTGGAAAACCATAGGGGCATAATCGAATATACACCAAACATCATAAGGGTTAATTCAACTGTAGGGGTAATTAGGGTTCAGGGGAATGAGCTGCATCTCCGAAATATAGCTGCCGAAGATATTATGATAAGCGGGGAAATAGTGTCTATAGAGTTTATATAGGGACCATAACCATGTGAAAATTCTGTCAATAAATCCGGGTGATATGATCCTTTCTATGGAATAATACCTCAGGCAAGGGTATAAATGTCAATTGGGGGGTGAGTGCCATGATCTTTATAAAGATTTGGAATTCTATCATAGGATATCTAGTTATAAAAGTAGATGGTCTGTCCCTGGAAAAGTTTATTAATCTCTGCGTTAGCAGGGGTATTAGGCTATGGGGGATTAAGCGGATAAGCTATACATCCCTTGTTGCCAATATAGGTATCAAAGATTTTAAAGCCTTGCCACCCATTGTAAGAAAAGTACATTCTAAAATAAAAATAGTAAATAAAAAAGGATTGCCCTTTCTCTTATATCGTTTTAGACATCGGAAGATGCTACTAATTGGAATAGTAATATTTATGGCTACTTTGTATGTCCTGTCATCTTTTATTTGGCAGGTTGATGTAGTAGGAACATTAAAGATTAACCCGGACATTATTTATGCCAATCTCGAAGAAAAGGGTTTAAAACCAGGGGCATACAAGGGAAATCTGGATACTTGGAAGATAGAGAATGAAATGCTAATAGAAATTCCTGAACTTTCATGGATAAGCATAGAATTCAAAGGGACCAAAGCCATAATAAGGGTTATAGAGGGAGAAAGACCTCCTAAACTGTTGGATGCTAAAACACCATGTAATATTATCGCCTCCAAGGACGGAATTATAATTCAACTCCTAGTCTTAGAAGGAGATGCTATGGTAGAGGTTGGCGAAACTGTAAGAAAGGGGCAACTTTTAGTCAGCGGAATAATACACCATGAAGATACGAACACACTCCGTTATGTACATGCCAAAGCCAAAATATTCGCCAGAACATGGTATGAGGGAAGAGGATATGGGGATATTAAGGATGCTTTAAAGGTAAGAACAGGGAGAAAAGTTACCCACAAGGTTCTGGAAACAAAAGAATGGGAGATTGGCATAGATAGAAAAGAGATACCATTTGAAGAATATGAGGTTGAAGAGAGAAGGGAACCCTTTCTGGGTATATCAGAAATCGAGTCGATTTCCTGGATCATTAGAGATTATTATGAGCTAAAGACAATAACTCAGGGTGATGGGATGAATCTGGCCAAGGAAAAGGCCTCTGAAAGAGCCATAGAGGATGCTCTTAAAAGAATTCCCAAGGGAGCGAAAATCATTGACAAAAAGTTCAAATACGATATTATAAAAGATAAAGGTTATGAAGCAATAGTATATATAGAAGTATTGGAAGATATTGCAGAACAGGTGGAGCTTTTAACCAATTAGGAGGAAGTTATTTGGAGGAAATTCAAAAGGAAAGATTTATTGATATTCAAAATCTTAGTCATATGATGGAGCTCTTTGGAAAATTTGATGAAAACATCCGATTGCTGGAAGAGGAATTTGGAGTGCAGATTATTGCACGCCAGACTCAGCTTCGGATCATCGGCAATGAGAAATCCGTTGATATGGCTTTTACTGTACTAAATAAGCTTTTAGAAGGAATAGAGGATGGTACCAGGGTAGATAAGAGCAGGGTGAGGTATCTGACCCAATTAGTAAAGGCTGGAGAAACCGACCATATTGTAGAGTTGACAGGTGACGTTATATGTGTCACCTATAAGGGTAAGCAAATTAAGTGCAAAACTTTAGGTCAGGCCCAATACGTGAATGCCATGAGGCAAAATGATATTGTGTTTGGTATTGGGCCTGCTGGTACCGGAAAGACATATCTTGCTATGGCCATGGCAGTTAATGCCTTCAAGAATAAGGAGGTAAGTCGGATCATTTTGACCCGCCCGGCAGTGGAGGCCGGAGAAAAACTTGGGTTTCTACCCGGGGATCTACAAAACAAGGTAGACCCCTATCTAAGGCCTTTATATGATGCATTGCATGACTTGATGGGCCTCGAGACTTATACTAGGCTAATTGATCGGGGTGTTATCGAAGTGGCTCCATTGGCTTATATGCGTGGGAGAACATTGGATGACGCATTTATAATACTGGATGAGGCCCAGAATACCACCTCCGAGCAGATGAAGATGTTTTTAACCCGTCTTGGGATAGGTTCCAAAGCCGTAATAAATGGGGATATAACCCAAATAGATCTAGTGTCGGGAGCAAAATCCGGTCTGGTAGAGGCCTCCGAGATATTAAAAGGGATCAATGGGATCGGCTTTGTGCGCTTAACCCACAGTGACGTTGTCAGGCATGAGCTTGTAATGTCAATTATAAGGGCCTATGATAATTATCACAGAAGGAAAAAGAGCGACATTTCTTAAGTAACCAATGATACCTAATAAGGTTGGGAGATGTCGACTCGCTATTCCCATATTAGATTTCTTTTTGTGTAAGTTCTTCTATTCAGGAAGAGGGAGATAATAGTGAGTCAGGTTGTTACTAGAAAAGGGGGGAGCCCTTCAATAAGGGGATTTATAAACTTCTTACGGAGCACGAAGGTTTTAGGAGCCTTTTTAGCCATGGTGAATTTTATTATAATCTTCGTTGTTCTCATGGCTTCCGTACTACCTAAACAGTATTCCTTGAAAGTAGGGGATATAGTACAAACCCCTATAAGCGCGCCGTGGGACGTAGAAGACACCATTGCTACTGATGAACTTCGACAGGCTGCAAGGGATAACGTATCTCCTATATATCGATTTGATGAAGGGATAAGTGAAAGTGTTTTAGCTGAAGTTGAAGATATATTTAATCGAATAGATGAGGCCAGAATATTAGTAGAAGAGAAGTTTACAGCTTACAAGCAGGAATTACAAGCCCAACAGGTTGATCAAGATCAAAATACAGAAGCTTCTGGAGAAGAAAGCGATGGCGAAGAAACCCATAGTTTGGTGGAGAATGTGACCGAGCCAAGTCCTGATGAGATATTAACGGATCAGTTTATCGGTGAAATCAGAAGCAATTTTCCCATAATGCTGTCAAGAGACGAGATCCTTACCTGCCTCAATGCTGATATTGAAGAACTTCATCAATTACGTGAACATCTATTAACTGCATTAAATGGACTTTTAGAATTGCATATTAAACAGGACAACCTATTGGAAGCAAAAAGTGCTTTAAGGGAAGAGATGATGTCTCTACCAATCTCCAATGAGTTAAGGATCTTGGGTACTAGTATTGGCGTATCAACTCTTAGGTCCAATATGATTCTTGACGAAACCGCTACGGAAGAGGAGAGGAACCGCGCTGCTGAAAATGTTGAACCTGTTATGTATAAAAAGGGTCAATATATAGTTCAAGCAGGACAGCCAATAAGCGAACAGCAATATGCTATGTTACAGAAGTTAGGTCTGCTAAAGGAAGATAAGCTGGATTTATCTCTTGTGTTGGGTATAGGTATAATCGTTATACTGACAGAGATTGTGGTCATCCTATTTCTTTTAGCATTTGATAAACGAGCTATAGACAATCCGGCGCATCTTTTGATGATGAGTCTTATAATTTGGATGGTCCTGGGTCTGGCCTTGTCTACAAGCCAGCTCCATCAATACCTCATTCCTACTGCCTTGGGAGGTATGCTATTGACAATTTTAATGGGACCTCTGACTGCCGGGATTGTCAATGTGGCTTTATCCTTGTTATTTGGTGTAATGTTTGAAAATTCTTTAAACATAATTGTAATGACCTTGATCGGAGGGATCTTGGGCATTTATATATGTGATAATGCAAAACAGCGTAATGGACTTATATGGGCAGGAATAGCGACAAGTATCGTAAATTTTGCAAGTATTTTTGCTCTGGAAATTATGTCATCCAGTGGATGGTTTGCTTCCTTGAGGACATCCCTTTGGGGTATAGGGGGTGGGCTGTTATCCGGTATTTTTTTGGTAGGGACATTGCCTATATGGGAAAACCTATTTGGGATTGTGACTCCCATTAAGCTGGTAGAATTATCAAATCCCAACCATCCCATTTTAAAACGCATGCTTATGGAGGCACCAGGCACATATCATCATAGTATTATCGTGGCCAATCTTGCTGAGAATGCAGCAGAGGCTATAGGTGCCGATGGTCTTCTAGCCCGGGTAGGTGCCTATTACCATGATACAGGAAAGATTAAAAGGCCTTTTTATTTTAAGGAAAACCAAATAGCCATGGGGAATCCCCACGACAATTTAAACCCCTCCTTAAGCAGCCATATTATCATCTCTCATGTGAAGGATGGAATAGAACTGGCCAGGAAGTATAAAATACCTAAGGTTATCCAGGACTTTATTGTTCAGCACCATGGCACAACTGCAGTAGCCTATTTTTACCATAAAGCCAAGGAACAGGACAATGATGGAAATGTCCGTATTGATGACTTTAGATATCCAGGTCCAAAACCCAAAAAGAAGGAGACTGCTATAGTAATGATGGCAGATACTGTTGAGGCGGCTGTAAGGTCTATGTCAGATCCTACCCCGGAGAAGGTGGAGGCTATGATCCACAGGCTGGTAAGAAGTAAATTGGAAGATGGACAGTTAGACGATTGTCATCTGACCCTTAAAGATCTAAACACCATTTCAAGCGCTTTTACTGGCGTGATGACTGGATTTTTCCATGATAGGGTAGAGTATCCAAAAACAGATGAAAAGCTAGAGTCTATAGGTGGCGATGCAGATTATGAATCTATATGATGGAATAACGGTTGAAATCGATAACAGCCAAGATGTGATTGAGATTACAAACAGTACGGAAGACCTTATAATAGCTTGTGTTCAAAGGACATTGGATATGGAGGAATTCGAGTTCAACACCATGGTAAGTATTATCCTTGTGGATAATGCCACAATAGAGCAGATGAATTCGCAATTTAGGGGAATTGCCATGGCTACCGATGTACTATCCTTTCCGATGTTGGAAATACAGGCCGGATGTGATGATTTGGACGAAGAAAAACTAATTAACGATATCCACCCCGAAACCGGCTCGGTAATCTTGGGGGATATTGTTATTTCCATGGAAAAGGTACGGGATCAGGCCCTTGAATATGGTCACAGCTTTGAACGAGAACTGGGATTTTTAGTGGTTCATGGGATGCTGCACCTATTGGGTTATGACCATATAGAGGAAGAGGATATGAATATAATGCGTCCTAAAGAGGAGGCTATACTGGAATCCCTTAATCTTACAAGGACTTAAATATGGTGTATGGGCGACAGTATAGTATAAGGT
>DGDX01000021.1:12009-22106 GCA_002385665.1 Firmicutes bacterium UBA3941 | reverse complement strand
GCTCCCCGCATACGCGGGGGTGATATGTCGCAAAGTCCATACTTGCATGAATTGTGAAAACGAAAGTCTGCTCCCCGCATACGCGGGGGTGATCCTCCGGAGTTTACTCAACGGAACTAAAGATGAAACTGCTCCCCGCATACGCGGGGGTGATCCCCTAGAGAAGGTTGTAGGTAAAAAGAAATTCGCCTGCTCCCCGCATACGCGGGGGTGATCCTAACGGGATTATATGATGAGTTTATGACAGTAACTGCTCCCCGCATACGCGGGGGTGATTAGACACCAAGATAGATAATAAGGTGTCCGAGAAACTGCTCCCCGCATACGCGGGGGTGATCCTTCCTCCTTTCTTATATTCGCATCCAGCGTATACTGCTCCCCGCATACGCGGGGGTGATCCGATTATTTCAGAAAAACATGGGGCAATTTTTTCCTGCTCCCCGCATACGCGGGGGTGATCCTATAAGGAGGCAGACCAATGACAAGGTGCAAAACTGCTCCCCGCATACGCGGGAGTGATCCTATTGCAATAGTTTTTGTATATTTATTGTCGTTTATCTGTTCCCCACATACGCAGGGTAATTCTCAGAGTAAGATAAAAACGAAAGCTGGTGAGGAAGGGGGTAGGGCCTTAAATAAAGAACTAGAGAAAAAATGTTAAGAAGATCTTATAAAAAAGGGTTCTATAAAACCATATATCGGAATACTTCCAAAACACCTTTGATACTCTGCCATGTTGGCATATGAAAAAGTTTTCTAAATATCGAAATAAATATTGCGGTTAACAGCGCACCAGCTAATATCATGGCTGCCAGGAGGTAATAAACCCTGTCAATCTTTATTTTTTTCACCATCATTCCCTCTTCCCTATGACTTGATTCAAATCCGTGGAGTATTGGTATAATGGTCAAAATCTAATACATGTTACCATTAGCTTTTCCCAGTCCATATGAAAAATATAAGTTCTGGATTTCATAGCTTGAGCCTATATAACTACTATGCAAGGCCGGTTTAAGGTAGAACAATGATAGGGCAGGGTTAAAAAGAGTTAGATGATAGTTTGTTGTGTATACTTGAAAGGACCCCTGTAAGATTGGGCATTGATGGGTATATTAAAATATTAGGGAACCACCCACCAATTTTGGACGGTCCCCTATTATTAGTTTAGATTCACCTTTTGACAATCTTATAGATAGATGCTTTTTTACCGGAAACCAGTATGTCATATTTATCAATCAGTTTAAATTCGTCCTTATAATCCGCCAAAGAACCTTCAAATTCTTCCTTTCGGGCGGTCAACAGCACTATTATACCCCCGAGCTTTAGAATCCTATGAAATTCCTTCAGCATTTTTTGATAAAATATCATTATGTCCATGCCTATGTCTTCATAGAATCCCCATGGGGGATCGGTAATTATCTTGTCTATGAGTCCATCTTCAAAAATGTCTTTTAGATCCAATGCATCTGCTTGTTTAACTATAATGGGCCTTTTGAAGTTCTGCTTTTTTAGCTTTTGCTTTAAGTTATTAACCAATCCCATATCCTTATCCGATGCAAATATCATATTGTAGGAGAAATTATTCGCCCTTGAAATTGGGATCGAACCATAACCGCAAAAGGGGTCCAGAACAATATCTTCTGCCTTAGGCTCGGAAATAAGGCTTAGGACATGGCTGAGCTGGGGCCTGAGCTCCCCCTTGTTCAATACCTTTTCGTGTGCTGTATGCTTTGTCAGCCTTAGCATAAAGAATCCGATTTTCTCACTTCTATACAGAAACCAAAATTCCAGGTCGGGTTTGGCCCTGTCTACTGCCAAACCATAGGAGTTTGCAATTCTTTGCTCCATACTTCTTAATAAATTCTTATCTACGGCTGTCAGTCTGTTCTCTTTTGAGGTTATAATGCGAAATCTTTTATTTACACCTGTTATCTTCCTGGCAAATTTTGGGCTAATGTTTCTGGTCCTCAAGCTTAGTCTGATCAAATTATTAAGGTCTTCATTTTGTAGGTTATCAAACTTTCTTAGCACCAGAAATGAATTATTAAAAAAACCTAAATCCTTAACCTTTTCAGCCTCCGTATTGGTGCTATAGACCAATAAGCCATCATATATACCCAGTATACGGATATCAGGGATTAGTTTAACCAATTGGGCACTTATGGGATCCTGAAGTCCCGAAATACAAGTTGATGCATAAACAGCCATATAATCCTCCCGGTATACAAAGTGTTAGACACCCTAAATATCCATATATTTGATGGTCAAGGGTGGAGTCATCCTCTTATTTTTCTAAATCCACCAGACAGGTGGCGCGCTTTCACTATTAATCATCGAACAGGGAAACCTGTCTTTCCTTCTCTTCGAATTGACGAAGGTAGGCAAAAACTTCATCGGCACGATGCATGATTCCATGAGCCTGGCAAACATCATCAAATACCTTCCATAAACGATGATTGTTCGGGCTGTTACATATATAACTATTGCCAAAGGTATTTATATAGCATTGCTTCATTCCAGGAAAGTACTTGTCCAGCTGACGATAAAAATACTCCCTGTTACCATCCCGTAAGGTTACACCGAAATCGAAACAGATAATCCCCTTCACCTTTGCTTGTACACAATAATCCAGAATTCCCCGCAGGTTTTCCTCGGTATCGTTGATAAAGGGCAGGATGGGTGACAACCACACTACGGTGGGTATTCCCTCTTCTCTCATGGCCTTTAGTACTTCAAAGCGCTGGGCAGTGGTAGCTACATTAGGCTCGATGATTTTGCATAAATCTTCATTGAAAGTAGTCAAGGTCATCTGTACAACGCACTTGGCCTTGGAGTTGATGGCTATAAGCAAGTCCATATCCCTTAGGATCCTTGCAGATTTAGTTTGAATCGTCAGCCCAAATCCGTATTTTTCAATGATTTCAAGACATTGCCGTGTCATCTGCAGTTCCTCTTCGAGATGTATATAAGGGTCGCACATGGCACCTGTAGAAATCATGACAGGTCTGCGCTTTCGTTTTAACTGACCTTCGAGAATTTGTGGAGCATTTCGCTTTACCTCAATATCCTCAAAATCGTGCTTCATTTGATAGCAGACAGACCGGCTGTCGCAATATATACAGCCATGTGTACAGCCCCGGTAGATATTCATCCCGTTTTTAGGGGAGAGGATAGTTTTATAATCAGCGTAATGCACCTTACAACGCCTCCTTGGGTTTGCCTAAAAGCCTCTTCGGCAAATTGCATTTAACAGCTCCGATACCCTTAAAATTCATTTTCGTGTGCTTTGAAGAATTCGTAATATATGCGTACGTTCTCCAATTCCGTCCATTTCTTGATGTCTACAGGATTTTCGTCCAGATCATATATTTTTGCCCCTCTTATGGATAGAATAAATGGTGAATGGGTTGATATTATAAACTGGCATTGAAAAAAGCGGGCAGATTCCTCAATAAAGCTGACCAGTTCCATCTGACGTTTTGGTGAAAGGCTGTTCTCCGGTTCGTCTAATAGATACAGACCATTTTCCCCAATGTTTTCAGTGAAATACCTAAAGGCATTTTCTCCATTGGAGTATTCCCTTACATTGTCAATCAATTCTTCCCTTACGTATCGCGACTGCGTTAAACGCCTTGCCTTGTTTATTTTCTTTAATTGTTCGTAATCCGCTATCGACTTTACTTGAAAATGAGAGTATTTCGCGTCCAAAAATTCTTCAAAGAGCTCTTCTCGCTTTAGGTCAATCCCCTCGTTAAGATTGCGGATATTTAACATATAGTCAAATACGTCATCGCTTGTAATAATCCTGCTGTTTTCAGGTATATCCTTTGCTATGCTCATTTCGCACATGTTTACATAGTTGGGAAAGAAATTGGATTTATTGTAAGCTGAATCCCGTCTGATTCCGGCTTTTTCCGCTATGATATTCAAAGCTGTTGTCTTTCCTGAGCCATTTCCCCCATATAGAATCGTTATAGGCTCAAAATCAATCCTTTCAAAACCATGGGCTGATAATACTCTAAAGGGATAGAAGGAATTATAACAGGTCCTTTTTATTCCCAGAATAAAATCTGTTTCCCTTTCCTCGCCGGGGAATATAAAATAATCTAAATAAATCATTTCCTCACCCTGTATGTATAATTCTTAGGAACAGATAGGGATGTTCCCTATTTGCCACAGCTTAACCAATACCCTTATTAAATAGCTGTGTAGGTTAGCTTGCCGTTAATCCTCTCTGATTTCATCAAATCGATCCTGCTTACTGTTTCTCGGAAAGGCCTTATGGTCCAGGGTGATTCCTTTGTCATAACCCTGCGACCCAGGGTGATATGGGGGGTGTACTCTCGCTTATCAAGATTGAAACCCGCAGCAATCAGTCTATCCGATAATTTCCTCTGAAGATCCAATAGCTGCTTGTTTTCATGCACCCCTGCCCACCAGATGTCACCGCCATTGCGTCTAAACCTTCCAATACGATCAATGCAGATGGAAAACGGTTCAAAGTTAATGGTGCTCATCACCTTTTTCACAGCGGTGGTCTGCTCTTCGTCACATTCTCCGAGAAATACCAGTGTCAGGTGCAGGTTTTCCGGTGCTGTAAAACTACCTCTCTGGGACCGGATACGCAGCTCATCACGCAGAGCAAGGAGCTGCGTACATGTTTCAGTATTAAAGTTAATAGCTATAAACAGGCGCATAAAAAAGCTTACCCCTCTCCTGATCCAGGAAACCTTGCCATCCCTACAGTTTATCTGCTTTTCCTCCCTTTGCAAGGCTCCATAGTATTCTTTTAGAATACCACAAACATGCATATTTTACAAAAACAATGGCAGTGCGTAAATCTATTCATCCCCATTGACATTTCCATTATTAAACATTATACTATATTCGTTCCCTTCGGGGTATCTTTCATTACGAAAGGAGATGGGTTTAATGACTGCTTATATGGTACTGGTGGTTTCCCCTTAACCGAATACCGGGCATAGCAAATTCCAATTATTATGTAAAGCTTTGAATGATAAGACAGGAATTAACCTGTGTTTTTGTTGTGCCATCAACCAACAAACAACCTTTCGTAAATAGCTGCTGTTTATACGGGATACGATCAAGGTCGTATCCCTTTTTGTTTAAATCCACAGATTGGCTTATAACCGCGAAACAGTAGCTTCTTTGGAGGCTGCTTGTTTGCGGTATTTTTATGCCTAAAACAGCTAAGAAAGGTTCTACATTTAACTTCAACTGGCCGGTCATCTTTGATGATAACAAACGGAGGTTATATAAAATGATCAAATATGAATATACAATCCTAAACCTGATATATGGAGGATATTGTTATGATAATAAAACAAGGTAATCTGACCATTCGCAATGCAACAGTGACGGATGCGGAGCAGCTCTGCCTCTGGTGGAACGATGGCAAGGTTATGGCCCATGCCGGTTTTCCAAAGGGTTTAAATGAAACACCGGAAAATATCCGTAAAAGCCTTTTGACCGATACCGATGAAACCCATCGCCGTCATATCATTGAGCTGGATGACAAACCAATAGGTGAGATGAACTATCGTAACAAGGGCAACAGGACAGCCGAAATTGGCATAAAGATCTGTGATTTTCACGCCCAGAACAAGGGCTATGGGACAGCCCTGCTCACCATGTTCATTGATGCGCTTTTTACTTATTATAGCTATGACAAAATCATCCTGGATACCAACGTTAAAAATTTGCGAGCCCAGTATGTGTACGAGAAAAAGCTGGGTTTTCGCCGTATCGGAGTTCGGGAGAATTCCTGGCGCAACCAGCTGGACGAATTGCAGTCTTCCATTGATTATGAACTTAATAGGGATGATTGGTACGCAATGCAAAAAGAGCCCGTAAGTTACATCCACCTGCGGAAGGAATGTCCCAGTGACTATCGAACTGTAGAAGAGCTGGTACGGGAAGCATTTTGGATCAACACCGGAATCCGGGACGTTATTGATGAGCCTCTGATAACGCATAAGCTAAGGCTTTCACCCGACTTTATACCGGAGTTGGATTATGTTGCTGAAATAAAGGGAAAGATTGTAGGTCATATAATATATTCCAAAGCAAAAATCGTTGACAATGAGGACCGGGAGACCATGGTGTTAACCTTCGGCCCCCTTTCAGTACTGCCCGAGTACCAACATAAAGGTGTAGGCCGGGCCCTTATGACATATACAATCGCAGAAGCCAGGCGGCTTGGATACCGGGCCATTGTTATTTTCGGTCATCCCGATTATTATCCACGCTTTGGTTTTCGCCGGGCAGCCGAGTTTGGACTGACTACCAGCAGCGGGCATACCTTTGATCCTTTCATGGCCCTGGAATTGTACCCTGGAGCCCTTGACGGCATTAAGGGTAAGTTTTTCGAATCCCCGGTTTTCAATATCAATACCGAGGAGGCCAGAGAGTTTGACAAAGCCTTTCCCTATAAGGAGAAGTTAGATCCCATCCCCCTTAGCAATTTATTATCCCGCTTGGATGAGGGGGCCAGGGCTTCCATAGAATCGCTCCAATTAAAGTACCTAAATGACCTGATAACCAGGAGTGAGGCAGAAATCGCTGCCCATGACGGTATGGATGAACAGGCAATAGAAACAATCAAGGCGGTCATGAAGGAACATGGCCTTCCTTGGGGCGCGCCATCATCCCTGTCCTGACAGAACTTCCCCTGAAGCAATGGAGAGCCGGCTCGGCTCTCCATTGCCTACAGGATTTTAAGTCCGGTGGGGAGGTGACTTCAATCGTACAGGTGATATTTTCCCTTCAATTCTGAGAATGCATTCAGATCCGTTGCAAAACCATCTATAAGTTCTTCATATGGCTTGCTGCGCAGCCGGATTTCATCTGTACCCGCCAGATGATCAAAGAAGGGATGTATGCCCTCCTGTCCGGGAGGAAGGAACTCGAATTTATCCTTGTATAGATCCATCAGTACATATATTAGCCTGATGCCCATTTCAAAAGCCCTTATGCTATCCCTTTCTGTGATGTGTACCTGTATCCCACCGCAGAGATGTCCCTGATGCTTTGAGAATGAAGGCGTGAAGTATACGGGGCGGAATAATACTCCCTCCAGGGAATAGCTGTTCATGGCTTCGCTCAATTCATATGCATCTATCCAGGGAGCTCCAAGTATTTCAAAAGGCTTCGTTGTCCCACGCCCTTCCGATACATTTGTCCCCTCCAGCAGGCAGGTACCGCCATAGAGAATTGCAGTTTCAAAGGTTGGTATATTGGGACTGGGGTTAACCCATAATAAATCCGTTTCGTCAAAATACAATCTGCGATTCCAACCCTCAAGTTTAACTATCTCCAAATCACAGTCAATGGAAAACTCCTTATTGAACAGACAGGCCAGTTCACCCATGGTCAGGCCGTAACGTACCGGAATCGGATAGTTGCCTACAAAGGAGCGAAATTTCACATCCAGTATATTTCCGTCAATCCTGTCCCCGCCCAATGGATTTACCCTGTCCAGCAAAACAAAGGGAATGCCGAAGCGGGCACAGCCCTCCATGGCATAGGCCATGGTATACAGGTAGGTATAATACCTGGTGCCGATATCCTGAATATCCAAAACGATGAGGTCCAGGCCCTTCAGCATCTCATCGGTAAACTCTCGTGTCTTACCATACAGGCTGTAGACGGGAAGGCCGGTTCTCTTATCCGTGTAGCTGTCCACTTCGCCACCCGCCTGTACATCGCCCCTTACACCATGTTCCGGGGCAAACAGGGCTTTCAGTCTGTATTTGCTGTTAATTATATCGATAGTGGATTGAAGCCTTTTGTTCACTCCGGTAGGATTGGTGATCAGGCCGATATTCTTATCCCTGAACAGATGATCATACTTATCTATAACGTCAATGCCGTTATAGACATTTTGTTTGTTCATTGATATCCCCTTTCAAAAAGGTTCTGGCCGCATCACAGATGGTCTTCATCTCAGAATGATGTCAATACCTGTCTCTTGCTTTGCGGATCTACATCAAAAGCCTCGGCCCTTTCCTTGCCAATCAAACATCCACGGCTTCGGCTTAATGCATCGTAGTACTCCAAATACTTAAACTGCGCATTGGTTGAAAGCCAGAGACAGCGGATTGCCTTGTCCCACAGTTCATACCCTTCGGTTACATCAACATAGACGTAGGGGTCAAAGCCCATTGTATCCTCCCAGTTTTCCGCATAATAGGGGCCTTTCGCCCAATGGGAGGGCAGGTCCCGCTCAATGGTTTTCAATGCAGCATAGAAATGTGCGTCCACTACTATTTTATGGGTAACTATATGGTCTTTATGAATGCTGTTCTTCCAATGAGTAATCAAAACGTCCGGCTTTTTTTCACGAATAATATCGCAGAGTTTAAATTTAATCTCTTCGGACTCCACAACCTCTCCATCGGGAAAATCCATGACCAGGGATTCTCCACCCAGCATTTTCGCAAATTGGGCTGCCGATTCTATGTTTTTCTTCCGAAACTCCTCCGGAGTATATCCGGGAGGACATCCCCGCTCACCGGCCGTCATAGCTACAGTGGTGATCTTATCTCCCATAACCGCATGCTTGGCCAAAACCTTGCCGCAGGTCAGCTCCATATCGCCTATATGGGCACCTATTGCCATAATATGCATTTGTTTTCTTTCCATTCCTTACAGCTCCTTTCCCATTACTGCCCACTTCTTTACCGGTTTAAAACCGGTACGCTCGTAAATTCTTCTGGCCGGATTTTCCTCTCCGGTGAACAGGGTGCTGAACCTGGCACCTTTGGCACTAAAGCTTTTCATGAGTCTGCTAAATAGGACGGTACCTATACCCTGTCCCTCATAACCCGGATCAACCCCAATTCCGGCAAACCAACCCCTGCCGCTGGGCTGCACCGCTATGGGACCGGCAAAACCCCGGATTCTCCCCTGGTGGTTTACGATTAGTATGGGGTGGGGCTTTTCCAGACTTAAGTTGTCCTTGATATCCTTGCGCCAATATTCATGCTTTAGGTTGTCAAACAGCTCATCAAAACCGTCATGCTTGCCGCTGTCGTAGTATTCGATAAAAATACCCTTCTCATTAAGCTGTTTCTCCCTTTCCATCAATCTTTCCGGCAGATCATAGCCGCTAAGGTCCAAATGGAAGGATACTTCACAGGTTCTCTGCACAAAGCCCTGTCGCTGCAGGAATTTATAGCCGGGACCGTCCATATCAACGCCGGGCGCATTGGGATGGTCATGATCCTCTGTTCCGGGCACAATCCATTCAAGATTTATAGGATTGAAGAATATTACCTGAACCTGTTTTTTACCACTGTTCCTAAAAAAATCCTCTACCCTTTTATAAAGGGCTGAGCCATACCCCTTGCCCCTATGGTCTTTGGCCACAAGTACAAAGGTCAAATAACCGGGAGTATTTTCATGGGTTTCACCCGGCAAAAATTCCCTTTTGTAAAGACCGTTGGCAAAGCCTACCAGGGTGCCCCCTTCGTATAAAACGAAGCTTCCCTCCGGTTGATAATGGGGATTTTTTAGGAATTTCTCCTTAAAACTTTCCCGGGTAAATGGCTTATAGGGCATTTCGGTACCACATGATTCATTCCATAATCTAACTACACCGTCTATGTCCCGGTCCTGTATCTTTCTAATTTCCATAAGGATACCCCCTTCCGCAATAGTATCAAGTCAATTACATGCCTTCCTATACAGTCGAATGTAAATTTCTCCGATATTTGTCTTCTTTTCTGTCTTGTCAATGGTTGTCTGACTAGGGTCTGTCATCTCTCATGGGTCTGTTTTCAAATGTCTCGATCGGTAGTTAACTAATAAAATTTCTTATGACTGATATGGATTGTTTTGTATTACTAAACTTGCTAGCGGGATTGGACTGGTCATACTGTTTCATGGGTTTATCCCGAATAATTTGGATTGGTACTTAAGCTGTCACTGATTTTTCACAGGTAATATTTATGAATGCTTGGTTATATGATTTCCTATAAACATACTTCGACAATTGTTTTATGATCAGTACATGAGCTTCACCTCGCTTCCACAAGGCTAATATGTTATATCCTTAATTATACCATGTTTTCACC
>DGDX01000021.1:471-11779 GCA_002385665.1 Firmicutes bacterium UBA3941 | reverse complement strand
TGGCGGAGGGTTAGGGATTCGAACCCTAGATACCTTGCGGTACACTGGTTTTCGAGACCAGCTCCTTCAACCTCTCGGACAACCCTCCATATCTATTATGTTTTAGAATTGAAGCAATTTTACAAACCACTTCGCGTCCTAAAGTTTTTGTTCCCTTTTCATCCGGAAAAAATCTTTGATAATCTGGCTGCATTCATCTTCCAGGACCCCTTCTATGACCTCCAGCCTATGGTTAAATCGCCGATCCCTGACCAGATCATAGAGGCTCCCAGCACATCCGGATTTAGGATCCCTGGCTCCGAACACAAGTCTATCCAAACGTCCTTGGACCATGGCTCCGGCGCACATTGGACACGGTTCAATGGTAACATAAATCTCACAGCCCGTCAATCTCCAGCTTTTGACTGCCCAGGCAGCTCTATGGATTGCTATAATCTCTGCATGAAGTATGGGATTTTGATCCCTCTCCCTTAGGTTATGACCCCTTGCAATTATATCGTTATCTTTAACTATTACCGCCCCAACAGGCACTTCTCCCATATCGTAAGCCTTTTGAGCTTCCTTAAGGGCTTCTCTCATAAACCTTTCATACAATGGATTCACACCCTGGATCATAATGAGATATAAGATACAGTGGATATTATGTCATATTTTCTATGCAATATCAATAAGGAACTTTCAGACATCAGCAAGCGTGTCACATTTTTTACTCCCTTCATATTATATATCAGGGATATCTGCCGGGTTTTACTATAACCCTTAGCGCCGATAGATGTCGGCCATGATGGCCCTTTGTATTCATTTAATAGTAAGAGACAAGGGGGAGTTAACAATATTTAACAGGAGAGCTATATTAAATAAGATAGATCCGGAGCTTATGAAAACCATGAGCGCCATGTCCGAACAAAAGGTCTCTATAATTTTACATTCCCACGACGGCTGTGATGACAGGTGTCAAAAGATCTTAGGTGAGCTTGGCGGGAAGATCAAGTATGAATATCCACTTATCGACAGCTTTAGCGTGGAGATATCCGCATCCAAGCTGATGGATTTGGCCTCGGCCAGATATGTGAAATATATAGCGGCGGACGCTTCAGTCAAGACCCAGATGGACATTGCCTCAAGGGAGATAAAGTCCGATATAGTCAATAACTCGGGATATAAGGGCAAGGGTGTCTGCATTGCCTTTATCGATACAGGTATTTATCCACATCCTGATTTTTTAAGACCAAAGAACAGGATAAAGGGATTTAAGGACTTTGTAGAAAAAAAGGACGCACCTTACGATGATAACGGCCACGGCAGTTTTGTAGCTGGGGTCGCGGCGGGTAACGGTTATCTTTCTCGGGGAAAGTATCAAGGGATAGCACCTGAAGCGGATATCATAGCCTTAAAAGCCTTAAACAAGGATGGCAGCGGGAATACTTCCGATATATTAGCCGCTATACAATGGATCGCAGATCACCAAAAGGAATATGACATCAAGGTGCTATCCATGTCCCTGGGTACTGATGCCAGCAGGATATCCAGAAATGATGCCATGGTGAGAGGAGTCGACGCCCTTTGGGATAGGGGTATAACCGTTGTGGTAGCAGCCGGCAACTCAGGTCCCAAACCGTCCACCATCACCTCTCCCGGTATAAGCCCCAAGGTTATAACCGTGGGCGCAGTGGATGATAAGCGTACCCCAAACATAGCCGACGATACCATAGCTGAATTTTCCAGCAGGGGCCCTGTTGGCAGCCGCATAAAACCCGATATCACTGCACCGGGGGTAAAGGTGGTTTCTGTTAACACCAATAAGGATTATAAATCCGGGCAGAGGAACACCGGATCTATAACACCATATACCACTATGTCGGGTACATCGGTGGCAACACCGATGGTATCGGGCGCCGCTGCCTTGCTTTTGCAAAAATACCCATCATGGACCCCTTCCAGAATAAAGGAAGCCCTGATGGACAACGCAGTTCCCATCGTAAATAACAGCAACGCAGAAGGGCGGGGGATAATCGATCTGGAAAGGATTATCAGAGACTAGTGTATACTGGATAGAAAGGCCACCCCCTTATTGTTGGGATGGCCTTTTTCTATTCAACAGGAAAGCCTGTCTTAAGCTACGGGGAAAAGTAATCTGGATATATATATTACCAGGGACAGGGTTATGGCGCTAAGAATAGTGGATAAAAATACGGCCTGGGAAGAAAAATCAGGATGGTTGTCGGTTTCCACAGCGATAAGAGCGGAATTAACAGCGGTAGGTACGGACGTCGAAATCATCAGTGCCTGAGCAAGGGCTCCGCTAAACCCCATAAGCTTTATGAGGATAAAGGCAATACAAGGCCCACCCAGGAGTCTAACCAGGACTGATGTATAGGCGTCCCTGTTTCTAATCTGAAATTTGGTCTTTGAAAGTTGGATCCCCAAAGTGATTAGGGCAATGGATATCATCCCATTTTTAATATATTCCAATCCAATCCATACCGGAATCCGAGTCAGATCGTAGGGGACAAGTTTAAGAATAAATGCCGCCGGAATCATATAGATGACCGGCATACCAAATACCCTTTTTATGGAATCCTTCCAATGAAGACTTGCCCTGCCGGCATTGAAAAAACCAAAGGTATTGGTAGTAATATTTTGAACAGCCAGGACCGTGATCTGGGCAGTTACGGCAATATCTAAGTATGGAGTATTTCCGCCTATTACAAAAGGAGCACTGCTAAAGACCAGGGTGATTAGGGGAAGCCCTACATTACCCGAGTTATAGAACATGATGGAGTTTAAGAAGGCATATTTTTTCCCCGTATCGTGCCCTGCAATCCTGGAAATGACAGTACCTATCAGCAGGTTTAAAACCAAAACCAATGCAGCAAACAGGGCCACCTTCAGCACCTCTGGGGGAATGTGGGTGGCGTATAGGTTAGTGAACACAAATATGGGAACAAATATATAGAAGTTTGCCTTACTCAAGGTCTTTATATCCATATCAAATCTCTTATTCAGTACATATCCTAAAGCAATCAACAAAAAAATGGGTATTATATTATTGTTTATAATATGTAAAAAGACTTTAATAGCAAACACACCCCTTTAAATAAACTTAATTAACCCGTCGTACCAGTCAATCATATTTGAAACTTTCCTCTTCCGGCATCGATTTGGAGAAAGCCAAATCAATGAAGTCATCCGCTTATCAATAGCCTGTTTCCTAAGATTATGAACTGGCACAAGAGGTTAATTGTTTAAAACTTATCAACGTAATACAGTATATCATAATAAAACAAATTCTACTATTGAGGTGGTATCAATAAATACATGTTTCCCTTTATAAGCTGCCGTGTTAGAATGAATTATACGGTTGTAACCCACCACCTGTACAAGTGGAGGACATGCTTCCGTCTGTATATTTGTATAATAAAGGAGCTGGTGTAAGTGTGGAAAGAATTTAAGGAGTTTGCAACCAGGGGAAATGTTGTAGATCTGTCCATCGGTGTCATAATCGGTGGGGCTTTCGGCAAAATAGTTACATCCCTGGTGGATGATATCATTATGCCTGTCATAAGCCTGCTTACGGGAAAGGTCACCGGAAATGTAGATTTTGCAAACCTCTTTATAAGCCTTGATGGGAACAAGTATAGGACTTTGGCGGAGGCCGCGGAAAATGGAGCCGCTACATTGAACTACGGATTGTTCATATCTGCATTGATTGACTTCTTTATTATCGCATTCTCCATCTTTATAGTCATCCGTCAGATAAACAAACTAAGGCCCAAGCCGGCACCCGCCGAGCCCACCACAAAAGCATGCCCCTATTGTATTAGCTCTATACCCTTGGAGGCCACCCGCTGCCCCAACTGCACCTCACTATTGGATACAGAAGAAGCTCAAGTTGTGGATTAATTATACTTAGATAAATTGTATATTTCAGGATTCTATATAACAACAATAAAAAATAAACCCAGCCATCAGTATTGATACGGCTGGGTTTGTTGGTACACCCGGAGGGACTCGAACCCCCGACACCCGGTTTAGGAAACCGGTGCTCTATCCTCCTGAGCTACGGGTGCCTATAATTCAGCTATTAATCAAGCTGGTTTTATAACAAGAGCCTTTCGTAAGGAACGAAACTATTTTATACTATCTGACGCAAAAAGTCAAATAGCAGTTTTCACTATTTTATTATCTTCAACCTACAGACAATATTTGGTTAACTCTATCCGGATTAATTCTACAAACTGACCAGTTCAACCTTTCCCCAGGCCCCCAGCCTGTCCTCCATTATCACCACTACTCCGGCGACACCATCTATTCCCTTGGCAAAATCTACTGCATCCTGGATATGATCTGCAGCCTTTACCAGGTTGCATGTAGCCGTGGCAACTGCATCCGCCAAAATGGTATTGGGAGCTAAAATTACCGCTGCATCGGCCTTGCCAAAGCTAAGGGAGTGCCCCACCTTTCCTGAAGAGGTGCATACCCCCATAGGGCAATCCCCGGCCCTTATTTTAATTCCCACCTTGCCGGACAGGGGGGATTCGCCAGCATAAACCCCTATTATTCTATCCCTATTACTTTTTATATAGATATCACCGCCGTTTTCGACTATTATTTCCCGGGTAAATGCTAAGAGGCCCTGGCCTACGTACTGGGATATGGCACCGGCTACGGCAGCCATGGGCCCTACTCCGGCTTTTTCAGCAGCCAGACACATTTCCTTAATTATAGAAGGAGCATTAGGTCTGCAAGACAGGGGCTTGAGGGAGGTTAAAAATCCAGGAACTTTTCTTGTATAGGCTTCTATTTCCCTGCGGTATTTCCTGACTAACTCCAAGGCTTCCTCCACAAGTATCTTCCGGGCTCCGATATCCAGATCCGTTTCCCTTACCTTGACATTAAAATGTACCAGATCAGTGGAGTCGTGAAAGCGTCTATAAAATCTTTCCTGTTCCATAGTAACCCCGTCTTCTCCCTATCATCGCTTTTCAATCAAGTGGTTTGACCAGTCTAGACAAACATATTTACATCTATGGCCTTTACCGGGCAAGCCCTGACACACAATTCGCATACCAAACACTTGCTCTCGTCAAAATTCAGCTTCCAGTCAATTGGATCCATATACAGGGCCCCCGAGGGACAAACAGCGGTACAGGCCCCACAATCCATGCATTCGCCCTGATTCCTTACTATGTTCTTGTTAAAGGGACGGTACTCCACCCCGTTTTGCCTTGCAAAGTCCAGAGCCCTTTCTATATTTTCCTCGGTACCTTCCAGCTCTACGGTCAGTCTACCCCTCTTGCCCGGCTGTACCTCTGCTTGAAGGATGTTGAATACCAGATCATAATCCTTGACTAAATAATAGGAAAATGGCCTGTCGGTCTTATCCGGTGGGAAATATAGGATCACCTTTAGCTTTTTCATGCTATTCTACCCCCACATCCTTTAATGGTTTAAACTCCCTGTTAGTCGGCATCATTTGTACAGGTTCCTGAAGGAAGAATTCTCCCCTCTCAATGCTCTCCTTTAAGACATTGGCGATCTCCCTCGCCCTGTTAAGGCTTGATAAGGGAGCCGTAGGTACCTTTTTGCCCTCCAACTCTATGCTGCCACTTCTCAATTCCTCGTAGCTTACCCTTCTTAAGGTTGGCCTCGAGCGACTGGGGACACTGTAGTCCACTACTCCTGTGTAGATTTCCCTATTGGTCACCGCCAGGTATTCCATCATCTCTTCATCCAATACCGGAATGGGAATCCCTATGCCTACAAACATGGTTGTTCCGTACCTGGCAAAACTGGCAGCTCTCAAGTATCTGGTGTTCATCTCCTTTAAGTCCCCGATTACTGCCAGGGTGCCCCCGGAATACATGGTGATGCCATCTTCTATTTCTACCTTATTTCTAACGAATTGGGTTCCTTCCCAGGCGACATAGCCCTGGGTTCCGGCCAGAAATATTCTGGTGCCTATCCCTATGGTTCTGAATTCAGGGTCGTTTAACAGAGGGCTCAGCTCTCCGGAGGTAGAGTAAGTTACATTACCACATCGCGGCAACAGGGTCCCCATATAGGTGTCTATGATCTGATCCGATGTATTGGTTGCGGCGCTGTAGTTTTGGTAGACGTTCCTCGGATTAAACAGATAGGCCTGGTTTAAATCCTTTAAGGTTATATCGGTATCTATATCCAGCCGGGGATAACAATCGGTTCCATAGGATTTGGCCTTCAATCTAACCTTTTTACCGGCCACCAAATCTTCGATTACATGAGCCCCTCCATATTCCAGGCCCCTGCTCTCCGACAGTTCGGTAGCCCCTATATAGGCGTCTACCGCGGCTATACCTCCATAGGCCGGTACATCGTTCAGCCACACCTTGTTCATCCTGATAGGCGGGTCGGAATGCCCAAAGTTTACAAAGGCACCGCTGGAGCACATGGGGCCAAAGGTAGCCGTGGTTACCACATCCACCTTCCTGGCCGCCTCCTTAATGCCCTTCTCCTTCACTATATCGATGATCTCCTCGGCTGTAGCCACTACCACTTCGCCTTTTCTTATTTTTTCGTTTATTTCTTCAAAGGTTTTACCCACTGGCCCTCTCTCCTTTACCATTTAAACATAAAAAGCAATTGCATATGATTGCAACAAGCCGCTTCAGCGAGACGGGAGCCTTTTAACCCACCGTCTGTTTTTTTATACAAACCTACAAAAGTAGGGGAAGTGAATCCCTCCCCTATAAAGCTGCAAGTTTCGTCAAGATCTTATTGCCACGTTCAATGAAGTCCATCATCTCCTCGGAACTAAGAGGTTTATGGGCCACAAGCGCCAGATCGTATATGTGCTGGCATATCATTGTTAGGTCATCCTTCCTGGATTCATCTTCTGACAGTTTTATCAGGGACTTCACCAGATCGCTACTTTTGTTGATTATCAGGGTCTCCTCCTTATGCATGGGATAATTTATTCCCATGTCCCCAAACCTTTGGATCATCTCCTCCATCCTTCTGGATTCCTCGGACAGAAGAACCATGGCGGGGATATCCCTGTTCTTAAGGCCCTCTATTTCAATCTTGAGGTCGTCTTTGTCTATTGCCTCTTTAAATAGTTTCTCCAATGTTTTATCAATCTTCTTGTCAACCTTTTTATCGTCCTTTTCCTGATCATCCTTCAGGCTTTGAGAGATATCCGAATCCACCCTCTTGAATTTAACAGATCCCTCATTCATCTCCAGGAAAGATATAAAGTGGGTATCTATTATATTGTTTAAATATACAGCATCCAGATCCTGCTCCTTAAAAAGCCTTATATACTGAGCCTGCTGGGTTTCATCATTTACATAGTATACCTGATTCTCGTGCTTTTCCTTGTTCTTCTCCAGGTAGTCCTTTAAGGTTATATACTCCCCATCCAGGGTCTTGAATATAATATAGTCCTTGACCTGCTCATAGAACTTCTGATCCCTCATACAGCCATACTTAATGAAGGGATTGATATCGTCCCAATATCTATTGTAATCGTCCCTCTCATTCTTAAACAGGGATGCCAGCTTATCCGCTACCTTCCTGGATATATAGGATGAGATCTTCTGCACTTGCCCGTCATTTTGCAGGAAACTCCGGGACACGTTGAGGGGCAGGTCGGGACAATCTATGGTACCCTTCAGGAGCATCAAAAACTCCGGAATAACTTCCTTTATATTATCAGCCACGAAGACCTGGTTGCTATAGAGCTTTATCTGCCCTTCCAGGGTTTCGAACTGATTATTCAGCCTGGGGAAGTATAGAATACCCTTCAGATTAAAGGGATAGTCCACGTTTAAATGAATCCAGAATAAAGGATCCCTAAAGTCGTGGAACACCTTCTGATAAAACTCCTTATACTCCTCATCGGTGCAATCATTGGGATGCTTTAGCCAGAGAGGACGTATATCGTTTATGGGTTTTGGGTCCTCTCCATCATCCTTCTTCTTTTCCTTTACATCCCGGAAATAGATCTCCACGGGAAGAAAGCTGCAGTATTTATTGAGTATTTCCCTGAGCCTGTAACCCTCCAAAAATTCTTTGCTGTCCTCCGATATATGGAGGGTGATGGTGGTTCCCCTTTGGGTTCTGCTATCTGAGACCTCCATGGTATAATCCATTCCGGTCTCGCTGATCCAACGCACCGGCTCCGCTCCGTCTTCCCATGAAAGAGTATCTATCTGAACCTTATCAGCCACCATAAAGGCGGAATAGAAGCCCAGTCCGAAGTGGCCTATTATCTGGTTGGCCTCCCCCGGCTGGTCCTTATATCTCTCTAAAAACTCCTGAGCACTGGAAAATGCTACCTGGTTTATATACTTTTTAACCTCATCTCGGGTCATGCCTATACCGTTATCCATGACCTGAATTATTCCATTATCCTTATCCAATACCACATCAACCCTGAAAAAGGGCTGACCTCCAAGGTCCACCTGACCTATGTCCGATAGCCTTTTCAGCTTTTGAATGGCATCATTTCCGTTTGACACTAATTCCCTGAGGAAGATATCCTTATCCGAATACAGCCATTGCTTAATTATTGGGAAAATATTTTCTGTATGTACCGAAATATTTCCGCTTTCCCTGTACATATATAATCCTCCTAATAATTAGTCTCTTTTTATTTTACACCAGATGCCTTTCTTGTCAAGAAACATGGATATCAAGCCCTGGTTTCATGGGCTTTCCCTTGGGCTGTGTCCCTAATCCACTATTTTTCTATGAAATCAATTTTACCAAATACCACATTGGCTTCGATGGTAAGAACCTGGTCCCCCTCTCCAATCTTTTGGGTATGATCCCCAAAAACTATGGTGGAACCATCCGGAGTGCTTCCGCTGCCAAAAGCTGATGTAACCTTGATTAGGGTGGGTGTATTGGGATCAATCTTTACCAGGGTATTTCCAAATACGGTATTAATCTTAATGCTATCCCCCAGTTCATCCCTTGATATAGTGGCGAGATCAATAACCAGATTCCCAAATATCACATTGTACTCCTTTTCGGGTTTCACCGCCTGGACGTTGCCTTCAGAAAAGATGATGTTGGATTGGGTTTTAAGTCCCGGCCCACCCAGTAACATGGATATCCCCAATGCCAGAAGAAGAACTCCGAATACTATTCTGGGCATGGAGATATTCAGTTTAAACTGATATTTTATGATCATGAGTATGCCTATCCCTATTAGGAAAATGCCCCAAAATAAACCTTGCGAACCTCTCATCCTTATATCCCCCTATACTTTATTAAATATTCAATCAAGTAAATAACCGGCCAGCCCATTCCTATCCCGATAACCCTTCAGGTTATTTTCAGGAAGATTTCCTTCTACAGCTCCATTTGAAAGTAGTTCCTTGCGTTGTTAAAGCAGATATCCTTCACCATTTTCCCCAACAGATCCATATCCTTGGGTACCTCTCCGTTTTCCGCCCACTCACCGATAATATTGCATAGGATCCTTCGGAAATACTCATGCCTGGTGTAGGACAAAAAGCTCCTGGAATCCGTAAGCATCCCAACAAACCGGCTTAGAAGGCCGACATTGGCCAAAACCTTCATCTGCTCGACCATACCATCCCTTTGATCGTTAAACCACCATGCCGATCCAAACTGGATCTTCCCGGGGATACCGTCGCCTTGGAAGTTGCCCGTCATGGAGGCTAAGACATAATTATCCTTAGGATTTAGGGTATACAATATGGTTCTGGGAAGCATCCCATCCCTGTCAAGGGCATCTAAGAAACGGGATAGTCCATAAGCGATATTATGGTCATGGATGGAATCAAAACCCGTGTCGGGACCTAACAGCTTATACATTCTGGTATTGTTATTTCTAATGGCGCCAATATGAAGCTGCATAGCCCAATTAAGCTTTGCGTATAACCTACCTAAAAATAGCAAAACGGCGGTTCTGAAAGCATCCCCTTCTTCCCTGGTTATTTCCTCGCCCTTGCGTCCTTTCATGAAAATCTCTTCCAGCTTTTCATTGCCGGCTTCCCTGTAAGGAACGTATTCAAGACCATGATCCGACAGACGACAGCCCCTATCGTGGAAATAATTAACCCTGTTTTCCAATGCTATTAGATAGTCCTCAAAGGAGTGGATGCCCCTGCCTATGGTATCCTCCAGCTTGCTAACCCAGGAGCTAAATGCTTCATTTTGGATTTCCACACCCTTATCGGGTCGGAAGGCAGGCAAAACCCTTACACCAAAATTGTCCAAACCTTGTATTTTTTTATGATAGGTTAGATCGTCCAGAGGATCGTCCGTAGTGCAAAGGAGCTTAACGTTGGATCTCTCTATAATGCTCCTGGCGGTAAATCCCTCCTGCCTCAGCTTTTCATTGGCCTTATTCCAAACCAGGTCGGCTGTATTCCCGTCCAGTACCTCATATATATCAAAATATCTCCTAAGCTCCAAATGGGTCCAATGATACAGGGGATTCCCTATGGTATAGGGAACGGTCTTGGCCCAGGCTATAAATTTGTCATAATCGCTCCCGCTGCCGGTTATGTACTTTTCATCCACACCGTTGGCTCTCATGGCCCTCCACTTATAATGATCTCCATAAAGCCATACCTCTGTTATATTATTGTAACTTTTATCTTCCCATATTTCCTTGGGGCTTAAATGGCAATGGTAGTCGTAGATGGGCATATCCGCAGCATGATCATGATATAACCTTACAGCTGTTTCGTTTGACAGCAGAAAATTTTCATCCATAAATCTTTCCAACACTATCACCCTCTCTCAGGATTTTTCAAAAGGCACGATTCACATACAGTGTCAATAATAATCTACCACCCATTGGCGTTTAAATCAAACACTAAATTTTTATAGAAAACTTATCCACATTATACACAGCCTACAGCCTGAATTATACACAATCACCCGCCTGATTTTTTTGGTTATCCTCAATAAAATCCACAATTTTATCTACAGATCTGTATAGAATACCCAAAATTATTTATCGACTATCGATAAAAGAGCAGATTTTATCCACAGAATTTCATGTTTTCTATCATTTTGTGGATAACTTTGTGGATAACCCGCTGTTTTTTTGTGGAATATGTCAAGTTATCCACACTCACCTTGTAGTTAAGCTTTTTCGAATATTGAGACATGTGTCTTGTCGACTGCTAACGTGTTACTGCGTATCACAATAAATGAAAAATAAAACCGCTTGAAATTAATATTTCAAGCGGTTTTCCTGGCGTACCCGGAAGGATTTGAACCCTCGGCCTCTTGATCCGTAGTCAAGCGCTCTATCCAGCTGAGCTACGGGTACATACTATTG
>DGDX01000021.1:0-338 GCA_002385665.1 Firmicutes bacterium UBA3941 | reverse complement strand
AAAAGGCTGAATATTATTGTATTATAAGTGACTTAATGTGTCAAGTATTACATTTTGGAAAAAAATTGACCCTTATTCGGGTCAAAAGAGTATATAAATAAATATAAGGGGAGTTAACAAAAAATTAAATCCAGTACATTATAGCACCAATTCGACAATAAATCCAATAATTTTTTCGGATTTATTCATCGAAATCCAAAGTTACCTCCTGATAACAGGCGCTACAATGTCCACGGTACATATAGCTGCATTCTTCACAGACATATGAACTGCAATCCGGACATATGCCTATGTCCTCTTGTTCAAAGGAATATCCGCATATGGAGCAAGTTACTTTC
>DGDX01000075.1 GCA_002385665.1 Firmicutes bacterium UBA3941 | reverse complement strand
TATTATGGAAACAGGGTGCACCAGGCTGTCTTGGACTATGGAGTTAAGGTTACAGGAGCAACCGTCCATTTCGTGGATGAGGGGACAGATACAGGCCCGATAATATTACAACAATCTATCGAGGTTCTGCCGGAGGACGATGTTAACACTCTGGCAGAAAGGGTGTTAAAGGTAGAGCACCAACTATTGCCAAAGGCCCTTAAGCTGTTGGTCGAGGATCGGATCCTGGTGGATGGACGCAGGGTAATTATAAGGTGAAACATTTCGATCTAATAAAGGATTGGAGGAAAGAAATGAATAAAAAGCGTGCTATTATTAGTGTATCTGACAAAACGGGAATTATAGAGTTTTCAAAACGATTAAATGATATGGAAGTCGATATTATCTCCACCGGTGGTACTGCGAGAACTATAGGCGGGGCTGGCATTCCGGTAATTAGTATAAGCGATGTAACAGGGTTTCCTGAATGCCTGGATGGCAGAGTAAAGACACTCCATCCAAATATCCATGCCGGGGTTTTGGCCATAAGGGACAATCCCCATCACATGGACCAGCTTGAAAGGCTAGGCATCAATACTATAGATTTTGTAGTTATTAATCTGTACCCCTTTAGGGAAACCATCTTAAAGGAGGGTGTAGACCTAAAAGAAGCCATAGAGAATATTGACATTGGAGGCCCGACCCTTCTAAGAGCAGCAGCAAAGAATTACCAGGATGTAGTGGTAATAGTCGATCCTAAAGATTATGACCCAATAATAGACGAACTTAATGAAAAAGGTTACATATCAGCTGAAACCAGATTTAATCTGGCTGTGAAGGTCTTTGAGCATACGGCCCATTATGATTCACTAATAGCTGGATACCTGAGAGATCAATCAGGCCAGGATAAATTCCCAGAACTATTAACCCTGACCTTTGAAAAGATGCAGTCTATGCGTTATGGTGAAAACCCCCATCAGAGGGCGGTCTTTTACAAGGAAATAGGAAGCCGGCCAGGCAGCCTTATTAATGCGGTGCAGCTACATGGTAAGGAGCTCTCCTACAATAATATAAACGATACCAATGGTGCCTTGGAACTCTTGAGGGAATTTGAAGAACCAACGGTAGTGGCGGTTAAACATGCCAATCCCTGTGGTGTAGGCAGCGGTGAAAACATCTTTGAAGCCTACGAAAAGGCCTATAGGGCAGACCCGGTTTCCATTTTCGGTGGTATAGTTGTTGCCAATGGTGAGATAGACGAAAAAACAGCTGAGGCTATCAACAAGATCTTCATCGAAATTGTGGTGGCCCCTTCTTACTCAGCAAGGGCTCTGGAGATTCTAAAGCAGAAGAGGAATATTAGGATATTGGAGTTGAAGGATATACAAGCCGAGATACCTAGGGGCACATACGATATGAAAAAAGTGTATGGGGGATTGCTGGTTCAAGAAGCAAATACCAAGCTACTTCCGGGCATGTCAGATATTAAGGTGGTAACGAAAAAGAGTCCATCATCAAAGGAATTAGAGGATCTTATCTTTGCATGGAAAGTGGTTAAGCATACCAAATCCAATGGAATTGCTATAGCAAAAGACGGCCAATCCTTAGGGATTGGACCAGGGCAGGTGAATAGGATTTGGGCGGTTAATCAAGCAATAGAAAGAAGTGGACCCAGCGTAAAAGGTGCAGTATTGGCATCAGATGCGTTTTTCCCCTTTCCTGATTGCGTAGAGGCCGCGGCAGCAGCCGGTATTACAGCTATTATACAGCCCGGAGGCTCAATCAGGGATCAAGAATCCATAGATGAATGCGACAGGCATGGAATTGCCATGCTCTTTACCGGTATGAGACATTTTAAACACTAGTATATAAATCCCATACAATCAGAATAATAGGCGATTATAAGGATGTGACATGATGAAGGTTTTAGTTGTAGGCGGGGGAGGAAGGGAGCACGCCATTATATGGAAGCTAAGCCAAAGTCCAAGGATTTCGGGTCTGTATTGTGCACCAGGGAATGCTGGAATAGGGAGAATGGCCACTTGTGTAGACATAGAAGCTACGGATATAAAAAGCATGGTACAGTTCTCAAAGGATAATGCTATTGATCTGGTAGTTGTAACTCCGGATGACCCCCTGGCCTTAGGAATGGTGGATGCCATGGAAGAGGCCGATATAAGAGCATTTGGGCCCAAAAAGGACGCTGCACTTATAGAGAGTAGTAAGGTATTTGCCAAGGACCTTATGAAAAAGTATGGTATACCAACTGGTGATTATAGGGTTTTCTCGGACTACAATGAAGCCCTGACCTATTTAAAGGGAGCAAATTATCCACAGGTAATAAAGGCCGATGGCCTGGCCCTTGGGAAAGGGGTTATCATCGCCAACAACTTTGCTGAAGCTGGGATGGCTCTAGAAGAGATAATGGTAGACAAAATTTTTGGTAATGCCGGTAATCGGGTTATAATAGAAGAGTTTCTGGAGGGGCAAGAGGTCTCTCTGTTAGCCTTTAGTGATGGGCGCACTATTGTACCCATGGTTAGCGCCCAGGATCATAAGAGGGTCTTTGACGGAGACAAGGGGCCAAACACCGGGGGAATGGGAGCCTTTTCTCCCAGCAGGGCATATACGCCTAAAATTGCTAAAATAGTTGAGACTGAAATATTAGAACCGACTATAAAGGCTATGAATGAGGAAGGCCGTCCCTTTAAAGGGGTACTCTTTTTAGGCTTGATTCTAACCCAGGACGGTCCAAAACTACTGGAGTATAATGCAAGGTTCGGTGACCCGGAAACCCAGGTAGTTTTACCAAGGCTGAGAACCGATCTTTTAGATATTTTCTTGGCAGTGGTGGATGGAAGGCTTGATGAAATCGACATTGAATGGGAAGACAATGCTGTTGCATGTGTAATATTGGCATCCGGCGGTTATCCTGGTTCCTATAATAAAGGTTATCCTATCCGGGGTTTGGAACAATTAGATGGCTGTCAAGATATTATAATATTTCATGCGGGAACCCGAAGGGAGAAAGATCAGTTTTTGACCGATGGGGGCAGGGTTTTAGGAGTAACGGCAGTAGCGGAGGATTTAGACACAGCAGTTAAAAATGCCTATAAGGGTGTAGATTTAATCAGCTTTGAGGGTATGCACTATCGCAGAGATATAGGTTTAAAGTAGTTTTTTCATGTCAGTATAAGGGGGAACAGCGCGAGAAAAGTTCAGGATGCTGCATAGGTATAGAGAAAATTATCAAAGGTCTCTGGGGTTTCAGAGACCTTTGGCTTGAGTGTATTCTTTTCATTACTTGTCTTTAGGAAAACAGATATATTTAACATAGGTTTATTATCAGAGGCCGAAGCCTTCGATTAGGGTATCCATTGTTAGTTTTTCATAGACCTTATTTATAAAACAATCGATCTTTTGATTGGAGGTGGCTGAAGCCTTGATTGGGATATTATGGCTGTTGATCAATTCAAAAACGGTGGCAGCCACCCGGGGTTGCTGTTCCAGCCCCAACCCTTCCAGAGTTATCTTTATGATATCGGTATCCATCTTTATAATGAGGTTTTTATCTTTGGCGGCTAAGTTTTGACAAAAGGCTTCCGCTTTTTCTAGATCCTTGGCGGATATAGCAAAGGTAATATCGGTCATTCTATCCGCAGGTGAGATTTGGCTAATGAGTTCCAAATAGTTATTTTCGCCCGCAAACTCTTTAAATATATTAGCGATTGTGTTGAGTTTGGCAGGTGCATTTCGGATGGATACTAAAATAATGTCAGCCTGAGTCGTGATGTTGGTAACCGGGCTTCTTTCATCAAGCACATTTTTCATGTTATACAAACCAGGAGCTCTACGGGCCATATATCTAGCCGCCCTAAGGGCACCTACAGCGAAGATCTGCTTAGAATATGCAGTGTGTTCTATCTCGATTACCTCATCCTTTCCTGCGAACATAACCGTATGTTGCCCTACCAGGGTGCCTCCACGGATAGCATGGATACCCATATCCGATGGTGATCTCATATCATTCTTACTATGCCTTCCGTATACATAGTGTTTGGAATTTAGGAAGACCTCGTTAATTGCGTTAGCCAGAGCATAGGCAGTCCCGCTCGGTGCATCGATCTTTTCGTTATGGTGTTTTTCTATGATCTCAATGTCGAAAGAATCTCCAAGAACCTGAGCCGCTTGCTGGATCAGTTGATACATTAGGTTAATTCCTATAGACATATTGGCAGCTTGAAAGATGGGTATCTCCTTGCTATAAGCCTCGATGCTTTGCTGCTCCTTTTCATTAAAACCAGTGGTGGCAATAACTAAAGCACATTTTTTGTTGAGAGCCCATTTTAACAAGGAGGGCAAGGCCTGGGGCAGTGAAAAATCTACAACAACGTCACATTTCACCGGGCACTCATCCAAGGATGAGTAAACCGGAAATGGGTTTTCAAAGGCATCGGGGTACCTATCTATACCGGCAACAATCTTTATATCTGGCTGGCTGGCTGCCATTGCAGCAACCACCTGGCCCATCTTGCCGTTACATCCGTTGATTATTATATTTATCATATGCAAGGACACTCCTATTCACTTATTATTAAAGGTCATTATTACTCCAATATTCTATTAGTTTCTCCGCTATCTGAACCGTGTTGGTAGCGGCTCCTTTTCTAATATTGTCTGCTACAACCCACAAATTAACACCATTATCCAAGCTTTCGTCTCTCCTGATCCTACCTACTAAGACCTGATCCTTGCCGTTTGCATTGATAGGCATGGGGTACACATTGTTTTTAGGATCGTCCACAACTTCGACTCCGGGAGCTTCCGATAGAACATCCTTTAATTCCTCGAGATTAAATTCGCTCTTAAGCTCTATATTTATAGATTCACTGTGTCCATTATATACCGGAACCCTAACAGTTGTAGCGGTGATCTTAAGGCTATCATCTTTAAGGATTTTCTTGGTCTCTTCAATCATCTTCATTTCCTCTTTGGTATACCCATTATCTAAAAAGGAATCGATGTGGGGGATGCAGTTATCAAAGATTGGGTGAGGAAATTTCTTTGGTTCTATTCCATCTATGCCGTTCTTAAGGTCATTGTAGCCTGCTACCCCGGCCCCGGAAACAGCCTGATAAGTGGAATAAACAATTCTCTTAATACCGTAACGATCATGAAGAGGTTTTAGGGCTACCACAGCTTGGATGGTAGAACAGTTTGGATTGGAGATGATGCCCTTGTGGTTTAAAATCTCTTCAGGGTTTACCTCGGGCACAACTAGAGGTATGTCTTTGTTCATCCTCCATGCGCTGCTGTTGTCTATAACCACTATGCCCTTTTCTGCGGCTATGGGGGCATAGGTCTTGCTTATATCGCCGCCTGCCGAAAATAATGCGATATCAATTTCCTTATTATCAAAGCAAGAAGGTGTAAGCTCTTCTACGATATGTTCCTTTCCCATAAACGAGATGGTTTTACCGGCAGAACGGGCTGACGCAAACATAAAATACTTATCAATAGGCAGATTCCGCTCTTCCAATACCTCCAGGAATTTCTGGCCAACCATGCCCGTAACACCTACTATAGCAAGATTGTATTTTTTCATGATTTGCCTCCTCAAAATAAATTTATGCAATTTAATTTAAACGTACACTATTTAAAAAAAACTGACTGTGACACAGTAAACCTAAAAACGAAAGCGGCTGATGTTTCACCAGCCGCTTTCGTTTATTTTGTCAATACTATTTTAACAAAAATTACGAAAGCAGTTAGCTCTCCACCAAACATATGCTCAGTGACAATCCGAGGACTATTAATCCAGGGACCAAGGTATAAAATGCGGTATTTTATACCTTTCGGCATCTTTTCCTTTGGGCTCCTTCACAGAATTCCGCATTCTCAGGTAGCTTACTCATAAAAGATGCGCCTCTAAACTGCAATTGTACTATTTAAAACTCACTTTAGGTTCAAGATACTATCAATTTATGATATCATTCATACAAAAGGATGTCAATTTATTTTTTATACTTCTATAGATATGCCGAGTACCAGTAAAGTTTGAACAATTTTTCCCTGATTTCGGTAAATCCAACTGCATTAATACCGGTAACCTTGTGTTAGTCAATAACTGATGCAATGGTATTAAATTTTTCATATCATTTACATGTCTACGGACATATAGTAAAATGTAATTGAGTTTTTACATAGATACAAGGAGGCATTGGTATGAGAGAATGGGGAAGATTGCTTACAGCTATGGTTACACCCTTTGATAAGGACATGAATGTTGATTATGAAAAAGCTGTTCAGCTAGGGCAAAAGATCATTGAAGAAGGATCCACTGCTTTGGTTGTAGTTGGAACCACTGGAGAATCTCCAACATTAACTGATGAGGAAAAGTATGAGCTATTTAGAATACTTAAAGATAGAATTAATGTACCTATAATTGCCGGAATCGGTACCAATTGTACTCGGGCTACTATTGAAACGGGTAAATTGGCTGTTAAAGCCAAAGCCGATGGGGTATTGGTGGTAGTTCCTTATTACAATAAGCCCAACCAACAGGGACTTTTTGCCCATTTTAAGGCTGTAGCCGAAGCCATTGAGCTTCCCATGATGCCATATAATGTCCCATCCAGGACCGGGGGAAATATGGAAGCAGAAACCTCTATTGCCCTATCCAAGATCCCCAATATAGTAGCAATAAAGGAATCTAGTGGAAATATAGACCAGATAACCAAGATTATCTCAGAGTGTCCTAAGGACTTTTTGGTCTATTCCGGAGATGACGGATTTACCTTGCCTACCTTATCTGCTGGAGGATATGGAGTTGTCAGTGTTGCTGCCCAAGTTGCAGGTTACAAGATAAGAGATATGATTGATGCTTTTGTTGCTGGGAATACAAAAAAAGCTGCCGAACTTCATCGTATGCTTAGTCCCTTATTTAAAGCCTTATTTGTAACCACCAATCCGATACCTGTGAAGGCGGCTCTAAACCTTATGGGAATGGATGTTGGGGGGCTACGCCTGCCTCTTGTGGAAGCAGATGACAGTGTAAAAGAGATTCTCAGGAGAGAATTGGCTAATCTGGGACTTATATAATTATTGACATATTATAAAGGACGATTATTCAATTGGAGCAATAGTAAATAACTACAGGAATAAGTTCCTGACTTATTGTACAAAGTAATATTTTGGGACATATAAACCTTGATGATTTAAAAGAAATATACGAGAAGGTAATGTGTGTTGCCTGAGAAAGGACTGTTTAGATGTTTGGTGGATTCTTTAATCGGATGTATTATGGAAATCCTAATAGGCCCGATTTAAAAAAAGAAGATGTTCAAATGGGACGATTTAAGACATTTTTTGTAGTACTGCAGATTAGATATTGGAAGTTGATACAGTTAAATCTACTTTACTCTATATTTTGGTCCCCAGCATTTTTTGTAACATATGCCCATCTAATGGCTATGTCCCGAATGTTGGAAAATAATGAAATGCTTAGCATGTTACCAGGGTTTTGGTCTTCGTTGATTATACTGTTAATCCCGTGTATGGTTATTGCCGGCCCGGCTACAGCCGGAGTAGTATATGTGATTCGAAATTGGGCTAGGGATGAGCATGCGTGGCTGTGGAGCGATTTTAAGGATGCCTGGAAACAGAATTGGAAGGAAAGCCTGCTCATTATGCTAATCAACGGTTTGGCATTGTTTGTATTCTATATAAATATGAACTTTTATGCGGTACAGGCCCAGAAAGGCTTAATATATATTGTTCTCCGTTATATTGTTATAATGATAGGAATAATATATTGCATGATGAATATGTTTATCTTTCCAATGTTGGTCACCTATAAGCTGAAACTAAGGCAAATATTTAAGAATGCTCTCATATTTACAATGGCTGAACTACCCAGAACCTTTGCGATATTTGTTTTGGCCTTTCTATTATTCGGCATAGTATTTTATTACAGTATACCCTTTATCATACCATTCTTTATCATAGGATTGACCTTTCCTATGTTTATTGCAATTTCTTATGTAAATTGGGTATTTGATAAATACCTTAACAAAGAACCGGATGAGCAGAACGAGATTTCAGCAAAAAATGGGTCTTAAACGACCTTTTTTTGTTATGCTTTTTTGCTGGGATCCTCTTTATGATGGTAAAATTAATGTATAGGGTGTTAAGCTGATGTATGGAGAATTTGCGTATATATATGACAAAATGATGATGGAAGATGTAGATTACATAAGATGGGCTGATTACATAGAGGACATATTCTGTCACTACGATATTATGCCTAAGAATATAGCAGACCTGGCCTGTGGGACAGGCAATATGACCATAATCCTATCCCAGAGAGGATATAATGTAATCGGAATTGATCGCTCTGAGGACATGCTTTCGGTAGCCCAGGAGAAAGCACGCGAGCAGGGGCTAAAAATACCCTTTATATGCCAGGATTTAAGGCAAGTTTCCCTGCATAAGAAAGTGGATGCAGTGCTAATCGTATGCGATGGGATAAATTACATCCTGGATGATTCGGATCTTGATAAAGTTTTTTCCGGTATATATAGTATTCTAAAGCCTAATGGGGTATTATTGTTTGACATAAGCTCCCATTATAAGTTATCCTCTATACTGGGTAATAGTACTATGATTGATAATGATCCGGATATATCCCTTATATGGCAAAATGACTTTGATGACCAATTGGACATATGCACTATGGAACTTACCTTCTTTGTACGAGAAGGCTCGTTATACCGAAGGTTTGATGAGATCCATGTCCAAAAAGCCCACCGGATTTGTGATATTGCTGAAAGACTGGAGCAGAATAAATTTATAGACATAAATTGCTATGAGCATATGGGCTTTAATAGGCCCAAAGATGATAGTGAACGTATCTTGTTTGCATCCAGAAAGCCAAGATAGATGCCAAGAGCCTGAAATATTGATCTCTGTGGGATAGGTTAAGTTATTATAATAATGGCTTAGGCTATCGGTACGAAGATAACCATAAAAATTAGTAAGAATAGGAGACGAGCTATGAAAGACTATATAATCAGGGCTACAGCGGCTCAGGGATATATACGTGCTTTTGCCGCAACCACAACGAATTTAGTGGGGATGGCCCAAAAAACTCACGGCCTATATCCCATCCCTTCAGCCGTTTTAGGAAGGACCTTGACAGCAGCCTTAATGATGGCTATAGATATGAAGAGCGAAAGCCACACCTTATCCATTATTCTAAAGGGGGGAGGCCCCATAGGAAACGTAGCGGTAGTTGCCAAACCCAATGGACGGATTAAGGGCTATGTTGACAATCCTCGTGTGGATTTACCCTTGAACTCCATGGGTAAGCTGGATGTAGGTATGGCTGTAGGAAACAAAGGTAAGCTGACTGTAATAAAAGACCTGGGATTAAAGGAACCCTATGCAGGGCAGGTGGACTTGGTGACCGGAGAGATTGGTGAGGATATCGCATATTATTTAGCTATTTCTGAGCAGAAACCTTCAGCCGTAGCATTGGGAGTGCTGGTAGATCCGGATGCTACTATAAGGGCTGCAGGCGGTTTTATTATTCAGCCCCTTCCGGGTGCACCTGATGAGCTTATTGATACCATTGAAGAGAGAATAGCAAAGATTCCATCTGTTTCAGCCATGGTTGATGAAGGCAAAAAACCCGAGGAAGTGCTGGAGGCGGTATTAGGCCCTATGGACTTAAAGGTCAACCACCGAATTTATCCCGTATTTGCCTGTGATTGTAACAGAGAACGATTGGAATCGGTGCTTCTTAGTTTAGGTGAGGAAGAACTGGAAACGATATTGGAAGAAGATGGTAAGGCTGAGCTAGTATGTCACTATTGTAATACAGTCTACAATTTTGATGAAAAAGATATAATTAAACTATTGGAAAATGCCAGGACCTAGGCCAACTTAATATAGAGCCACAAAAAGTTTTATGTTATAATATGCTTATGTAATTCAATTATCGGGAGATGAAGATGGCAAGAGAATTATTTGCAAGATCGCAGAAGAAAGTTATTTCTTTTGACCAGAATGGTGAGTTTTACCACAGAAAAGCTAGAAAGCATATGGATAATAACAATTATCTAAATGCCTTAAACCTTTATAGAAAAGCAGTAGAAAAAGAGCCTCAGAATGTCGAATACCTGTTGGATTTAGCTGAAGTCTTCACTGAAATGGGATGCTATGATCAATCCAGCAGGGTTTTGTTTACCATTCTCCAGAAGGAGAAAGCCAGATTTGATTGCTATTTTGGCCTGGGCTGCAATTTCCTGGGCATGCAGGACTACGATAAAGCTATAGAATGCTTTGAGAAATACTTAGACATTGACCCTTATGGGATTTACTCAGAAGAAGCAAGGGATTTATTGGAAGTTCTGGAAGATTACGAGTACTACTTTGACGAAAACCTTGAGGAATTTGACTCTAGTGGGAGCAATATATACGCCCTGGCTACGGAGGGAAAAGAGCTTTTGGATCGGGGTGAATACAAAGAAGCTATTACGAAACTGGAGAAGGTAGTTAGCTTGGACCCCAATCTTTTGTTCGTAAAGAACAATTTAGCTCTGGCTTACTTCTGTGCCGGTAGACTTAACCAAGCTATAGACCTGAGCCTGGATGTCATCGAGAGGGATCCTCAAAACATCCATGCTAATTGCAATCTATGTCTTTTCATAAATGAAAGGGATGGTGCAGAGGCTAGCGAAAAGTACCTGGATGCTATAATCAATTTTAGGACTCAGGATCCGGAGGAAATTCATAAGATAGCAGTGACCCTATGTGAACTTAAGGAACATGATAGGGCTAATACAGTGTTAAAAAGGTTATTACAATATAAACCATATGATATAAGAATCCTTCACTATGTGGCTGTATCCTGTTTTAATCTCGGCAAATATAGGGAGGCTTATAAATATTGGAGGAAAATTGACCGTATTGATCCGGACAATACCGTAAGCGATTTTTATCTAAGGCTGGTGCAGGATTATTTGGATGGAGATAAGACCGGAGGCGAAATATCCTATCATTTTCAGGTACCCTATGACGAAATCCTCCTTAGGATTAAGAAGTTAAACAGTATTCTCAAGCTCGAAGAGAAGGATCTGTTGATTAGATGGAAACATGATGATAGTTTTAGAACACTATTATACTGGGGATTGGAGCTCAACGACAAGCTAATTAAAAAAGCGATTCTTAATGTGGTGGCTTCCTTTAACGATAGGAAAGCAGAGGAATTTTTACGGGAATTTCTATTGAGGATAACCGAGAGTGAAGAATTAAAGACTGAAGCATTGGGGCTTCTAAAGCAGATGTCGGCTCAAGAACCCTATATGGCTTATGTTGATGAAGGTCTGGTTGAGGTTAAGGTGGATATTCTGGAAGAGGATTCATTTGAAATCCCTTCAGATATGGAGGCTGTAATTCGTACTGCCGTAAATATGATGGAAGGCAGATATGAGGAAGGATATCAGGATGGTGTCAGACAGATATGGACTAAGTTTGTGAAATCCCTATATCCCAATGAATTACCCAGGATTAAGAAGTATGAAGCCTGGGCGGCAGCCGTTGAGCTTTACTATTGCATGGAACAGGGTATATATGTTAAGAATAAGGATGTTTCAGATTATTATGGGATTAGCTATTCTTCCCTCTATAATAATTATAATAGGATTAGGATGATTTTACAGGATAAATAGGGTGTTTAAGGGGGTTATGGGTATGAAATGGATAGGGATAGTAAAGGATCTCAAAGACAATATGGGAATCATTTGCCCACAAAACGCCCAGGAAAACATAACTATTCCAATGGAGTATTTACCTCAGGGCTGCAGAGTAGGCGATGTCCTCCAGTTTAATGTTACCTTTGATCCCTTTGCTACTTTGACATTATTGAACAATTCCCAACCTGGGGATAAATAGGCAGGACCTCGATTAGAATCATGCATCCAATCATGCTCACTTGCATAATTGGATGCTCAGATATTAGGTAGAAACTGTCTGATCATCTTTCGAGAGAAAACAATGTATGAAAAAGTGACCAAAGCCTATGGAAGTTCAATAGTATATTCTGAGGTAAGTAGAGAATGTACCCACGAGATATGATTATACCTACTGGTGTTAGGTTAGCCTTGGATAGGCTGGATAGGGCAGGATATGAGGCTTATATAGTTGGTGGTTGTGTCAGGGATTCCCTATTGGGAAAAACACCCACCGACTGGGATATAGCAACCTCTGCTACCCCTGAAAGGATAAAAGAAGTCTTTAATGGATATCATCGGATATATACCGGTTTTAAGCATGGGACCATCACCGTCATATTAGATGAAATGCCAATTGAGATCACTACTTATAGGGTAGATGGTAAATATTCTGACGGGCGCAGACCCGATGAGGTTCATTATACCGGAGATATTGTAGAGGACCTGGCCCGCAGAGATTTTACTATCAATGCATGTGCCATGACTGATTCAAGATTTATTGATCCCTTCGGCGGAATGGATGATATCAGACATGGCATAATCCGTTGTGTAGGGAATCCAAAAGAGCGCTTTAAAGAAGATTCCCTCAGGATATTGAGAGGGATCCGTTTTGCATCAATGTTGGGCTTTGTAGTTGAAGAGGAAACCAAAAAGGCTATACTGGACTGTAAGGAGCTAATAAGCAACGTATCCATGGAACGTATCACAATGGAATTTTGTAAAATTCTTTTGGGAGATGCGGTACATGATACTCTCTTGGAATTTCAGGCCGTTTTGGCCTTTATTATACCCGAAATTCGAGAAATGATAGAATTTGATCAGCGAAATAAGTACCATATCTACGATGTGTACAGGCACACCCTAAAAAGTGTAGAATCGATTGATAAAGATGTCGTCTTGAGGACAACCATGTTTTTCCACGATATCGCTAAACCTTCATGCTTTTCCCTGGACGATAACTGTGTGGGTCACTTTTATGGACATGCAAAGGCATCTGCTAAAATGACTGAGGGAATCCTCGAAAGAATGAGGTTTCCAAAGAGGGAGATAAGGGATATCATAGAGCTTATCAAGTATCATGACAGACCCATAGGATTGACGGCAAAAAGCGTTAGGAAGCTACTTAGTAAAATAGGAGAAGAGCAATTTAGAAGGCTGCTAAAGGTTAAAAGGGCAGATACTATGGCTAAAAATCCGATATTTTGGGAAGTAAAGCTTAAAGATATCGAAGTGGTTGAAGATATTGTTGATAGTCTAATAGAAAAGGGCGCTTGTATAACCCGTAATCAGCTAGCTATAAATGGGAATGACCTGATAGAACTTGGGATCCCACAAGGAAGGCTATTAGGGTATATACTGGATACTTTGCTAAATATGGTTCTCAATGAAGAATTGGAGAATAAAAAGGACGATCTATTGAAATGGGCTAAAGCCATATGGACTAAATCCAAATTACAATGAATTAACTCAACCTAATCCCTTGAGGTAGTTATAATCTATAATTACCTTCATATGTATAACTTGCTGTTTATAGAAATTTATTTACTAATATGTGGTCAAACTATTTTCAATAGAGGTTATGGAGTTCGGTTCCCGGGTAAAAGTGTTCAATGATCTCCGTGTAGGTTTTTCCCAATAGGGTGAGACCATAGACGCCATATTGGCTCATTCCAACCCCGTGGCCGTAACCACCACCTGTAAAGACCACATCGGAGATATTCCCATTGTTATCGCGGTGAATATCAATGTAGAAGAAGGCGCTGGGTAGTATGGAAAAGTCTTTTACAACACTCCCATCGTGACGTAAGATCTCAATGGGATCCTCATCAGGGACCAAGTTTACAGGCTTTAAGAGCTGTCTTATGTTGAGTTCCTTTATAATCTTATATATTCCGCTGGTAGTAGTTATCTCCAGCTCCATAATATTACCCCCCTGACCCCGGCTTATTACTGCTATATTTTGTAGCATCCCTAGATCCTCAGGTATAGGCTGTTGGCTAAATGAGCCATCCTTACCCCGGGTCAGGATAAATTGGGGCTGTGCCTTCTGCAGGCTAAGTAGGTTTTTATGCAATACTGCTTCAATCTGTTGTCTATTCATGGTTAATGACCAGCGAAAAAATGGTGAAAACTTATCATAACTCGATGACTCCTTTTGATTTATAAAAGCACGAAAATTTTCTTCGTTGTATAGACTAGGAGCATCACCTATAAACTGTGGTCTGGCGACCAGATACGGAACTTCAATGCTGGGGAAGACGCCATCAATACTCCAGGTTTCATGGAAATTTGATGTATACCCACATGATGTTGAAAAAAACCTGGCATCTATTACATTTCCATTAAAGACCGGAATCAGGCCTTTAGTCTCTTCTACTGCCTGTATAGCGATAGGTGTCTCCTCAATGTTGTTATACATCTGGCTGGATACACTATCGTCCGCATGAGCACCCAGACTTGCATATCCGGTGGATTTGAAGCACCGAACAGCGTAGGATCGGGCAGCGATAGCCTGGACTTTAAGACTTTCCAGGCCAAATTTAACAGGCATTTCGCTGGGAACCACTGAATAAAGATATTCCTCCAAATTTACCTCGTTAATGATTACCAATCCCTCTTGATTACTGGAAATTTCCACTTTGCCCCTATAGGCTGTACCATTGGAACTCCTGGATTGGGCCCTTTTTATGCTATTTACCGTTATATGTCCTCCATTTTTAGGCAGGATGTACCAGCGATTGTGGGACGATCCCAGTAGATTATTGCCTTGGAATACCGAGGAACCTAACTCCTTATTGTATCTAAAGATCAGCTTATCACCGGCCTCTATGCTATATTCAAGGCCATCCACCAAGTTCTTTATAAAGGCACCCTGGTTGGAGGATATGCTGATTTCCTGATGATATAGACTTTGAAATTCGCTATCGTTAAGGGCAATCCGTATAATATCATTGGGCATTTTAGATGGGTCTATATATGCCACGAGATCCTTGTTCTTATAAGAAGGGGAGTGGTAGAGGGTTACATCGGCAATTCCTATGGGCAGAACTTCCTTATTTAGGAATGTTGGAGTGCCGTTTGCCACTTGATATATTGAAAGGGATGATTCAACGGGTATATATCCAAGGACAGCGTCTTCAATAAAATCCTTGGAAGAGGACATTATTCTATAAAGGTGCATAGGGATTAACTCTTGATATTGTACAATATAGTCCTCAACCAAAATAAGGGATATGGGTGTACCTAAATTAATAGTATCTCCTGAGGATGGAAGCATACAGTAGAGGGCGGTTCCATCTACATCTATCTTATACTCTATTGCCTTGTTTCCATTATCTTTAACCCATATCGGTACTGCAGCCCCTATTTGGATTACTCGGGGGAATTGTGAGACAAACCATTTGTTATTCACTTTTGTCATTATAAATCCGACATCAAAGGCCCCGTATTCTGAAATTAGGGAGACATTTATTTTGACATCATTGTTGTCCCATCTTTGTGAACCCAGGATCCTATGATCAACAATTATATTCTGATCGGCTAACTCCCTGATGAAGGGATCCTCATTGAGTTCTGGCAGGATGTAATCATCCAAGGAGATATTTCGGGTGTCGTTTATACGTGTCAATAGCTCATCAAGTGACCTGGAAGCAGGATTTTTTATTATAAAAAAATATGCAAGTATACCCCCAAGGACAAGGATAGCCACATATAGGGATACTCGTCTTACGAATTTCATTATACTACCCCCGATTAGGATTGTAGACAGATAATGTAAGGCCGGTAAGTGATAGTCCTATATTTATTATATCACGGTTTTACCCTACAAAGTACTGAAGTCAGAAATCATATTATTGATAATTTCAAGTTATTCCCCATGAAACAAAAAAAGTATGGAGAAATGAAGGGGTTCATGATAGAATATATACTATCTACAGACAGACACATAAATATTAAAATAAACGAAGGAAGCTATCCATAAAATCAACCTGACATTATATTATGAAGATGGGATATGGTGTATGGTTGATTGTATGAAAGGGTGGGGAAGTTGAGAAAAACACTTTTACTAGCACTGGCATTGATCCTGTCTATAATGAACTTTAGTTCATTGACTTGCCTGGCGGAGGGGGAGGAAGCAGACCCTTGGGTTGTAGAATCTTATGCAGCCTTTGCAGATATTAGACCAGATGGTTCTATGAAAATAGAAGAATATATTGCTTATAGATTTACTGAGGACTTCCCCGGAACCTTAAAAAGGAGGATGGATACTTTTGCTGCATCCAGGTTGGATGAATTGAGCATATACAGTGTTGAAGAACTTGATATGGAGGACATCCGAAATTCCAGGAAGGAAGCGATTCAACAGGAAGATTATAATGTAAACTATGATATAGATTATGGCCTGGTAAATGGAATAGATATAACTCTTGGAGAGGAAGATAAAAGTAGAATCCTGGTTTTTGAATATACATTACATGATTTAGTAGGGATATATAAGGATATGGCCCTATTGGATTGGACATTTATGAATGATGTAGACAGCCAGGAGATTGAGGATATATTCATAAGTATCAACATTCCCAAAGGTGGGAGTCTGGATACCATACATTCCACATTGTTAGGTCCACTATATAGTCAAGAGCTTAAAGATGCCAATACTATATCCTACGAGGCTAGATTAATGGATCAGGGCCGAAGTTTAAGTATTACTATGCTTATGCCTACCTCAATCATACCAGATGGCCGAAAGACTATAGACAATGAGATAACTCAAAAGGTTTTATCCAGCATGGAAGAATATGAGAAGGAGATAGAGGCGGCAAGAAAAGACTATGAGACAAGGCATCTTACCATAGATCTTCTCACTTTCATCACTATTGGGGTAATAGTTGTAGTAGGAATCTACCTTTACTTCAGATATGATAAGGATCCAAAACTGGCTACCAAACCGTCACACATCAATGAGTTGCCGGCGGATTACTATACCCCTGCCGAACTGGGTGTTTTTATGAATAAGGGTAAGGTTAGGCCCGATTATATAGTAGCTACCTTGATGGATTTAATAAATAGGGGATACCTAAACATAGAACCATCGGAGGATGACAAATATATCCTGTCGAAAAATCCAGATGCAAACGGCCACCAGCTCAAGGCCCATGAAGAATATCTCTTGGCTTGGATTTTTGATGATTTTGGTGAGGACTCTACCGAAGTATCCGTTACACAGATTGAAAAATGGTTTAGCGATCGTGCCTATAGAGAGAGATACAATTACAAGTATAAAACCTGGTCAGATCTAGTAGTGAAGCAGGCATCAAAATGGAAATTTTTCGAAAACGTGGGTGTAGCAAAACTCTACGGACTTCTACTCGGAATTCTAACCGCCATCCCAGGTATTATTCTATACACTCTAGAGGCCAGGATAAATGGGGTAGTTATTATAGGACTTTCCATGATTCTTATGATATACTCCCAGCTAATCCAAAAACGTACGGAGTTCGGTGCCATAAACAGAACTCAATGGCTTGCCTTCAAGAAATATGTTAAGGAGGCTTCAGTTGTCCAGCTTCCAAGACCAGAGTTGGATCAATGGGAAAGGTTCTTGGCATATGCCATACCTATTAAAATGGTCGATGTAATGATTGAACAGTTTCAATTGATCTATGATGCCAATACATTAAAAGATAAACGCTTATCGCTACTACACGGCGATAATATAGATAGGACCTTATATTGGATAAATTCTCTGAGTACCGGTGACGGATTAAGGGAAAGATTGTTGGGACCATTCAGGTTTTCCGGATTTAAAGCTTTGAAGATGACAAAAAAGGGATGAGGGTGTAAACACCTCATCCCTTTTTCCACTTTAGCGCTGCCATTTTAAGAACTTCTTTTCCAACCACGCTACAAACTGATACATAAGGGCTGCTGCTATGGATAGTATAAACACACTGGTCATTACCAAATCTAACTTAAATACCTGACCACCGTATACGATTAGGTGGCCCAACCCTGCTTTGGAAACCAGAAATTCTCCAACTATAACGCCTACCCAGGACATGCCTACATTTATCTTTACTGCAGAAATTATGGTTGGTATGCTGGCTGGTAGGACAACCTTCTTTAGGATCTGGGTCTTGTTAGCACCAAAGGTTTGAAGCAATTTAATCTTGTCGGGGTTAACCTCCATAAAGCCATTTAAGACGGTTATTATGGTAACAATTAAGGAAACCAGTAGTGCCATGGTTATAATGGCAAAGGGTCCTGCACCTATCCATACTATGATTATAGGTCCTAATGCGACCTTTGGTAGGCTATTTAAAACCACCAGATAGGGGTCCGCTACCTTAGCAGCAAATTCAGACCACCATAATATAATAGCAACCACGGTGCCCAGCATGGTACCCAATACAAATCCTATTATAGTTTCATAGATAGTTATAGAGACATGCATAAGTAGTACACCCTCCTGATACAAGCTTTTTATAGTGCTAATTATCCTGGAAGGTTGACTGGTGATAAAGGCATCAATTAAATTCAATCTGGCTGCTAACTCCCACAAGGCAATAAAGGCTAATAGGATGGCTATCTGACTGAATCGGACCATGAGCCTGTTTCTCTTGATCTTGGATATATACTTTGCATGCTCCTTAGATATAGGGTTGTTTGAATTTCTGTTATACATGTACATCCAACTCCTTCCAAATGGCGTTAAAATACTGCCGGAATTCGGGAGCCTGGCGTCGACTTATGGGGTTATTATCCTCAGATGTAAGTTGAATCTCGTGAATATTTTTTATCGTAGCAGGACGTTCGCTAAGTACTATGACCCTGTCGGCCATACTGATGGCTTCGGAGATGTCATGGGTAACCAGCAAGGCAGTTTTGCCCTCTTTACGGATGATGGTACTTACCTCATCCGACATGACCAACCTGGTCTGGTAATCCAAGGCGGAGAAGGGTTCGTCCAGTAGAAGTATTTTTGGATCGATGGCCAGGGTTCGTATTAGGGCTGCCCTTTGACGCATACCTCCTGATAGCTGATCGGGGTAATGCTTCTTAAATTCCCCCAGCCCGTAGGTCTCCAGGAGTCTCTCAACCTTTCTTTTTGAATCCTCATTGACCTTACCGCGGATCTCCAGACCAAGTAACGCGTTTTGCATTATATTCCGCCATTCAAACAGGTGATCCTGCTGTAGCATATAGCCGACACTGGTAGAGGGACCCTGGACCTTTTTTCCGTAAACCAATACCTGGCCCGTTGTGGGTTTTATCAATCCGGCAATGAGGGATAGTATTGTGGTTTTACCACACCCACTAGGACCTACTATACCAATGAATTCACCTTCGTTAACCTTAAAGGATATGTTGTTAATGGCAGGGGTTTCTCCTTCCAGGCTATGATATTTCATAGAGACATTTTCTAGATTCACCACTACTTTGTTATTCATTAGTCAAGTCCTCCTATATACAGCGATGTAAACGATGGTATAGGGCTTTTTACCGGCCCCATATATTTTTATAATTCATTATATTCCCAACTGTATTTTTTGTTAAAGCAAATGGCCCGCGATGGGGCCACTAGGTTATGATCTATACTATTTTTTGATTGCTTCGTTATTTTGTAACTTTTTCTGCGAACTCGTTGGTTACTAGCTTATCATAAGGAGCCCTTTCATCCAGTTCGCCGGCCATCTCCATGATATCTTGGAGATGATTAAAATCATCTTCCTTTAAAGCCGGAGCAGCAGGCCACGAATCCTGTTCCTTGTATCTTCTTGCCACTTTGGTAAGCAATTCTAGATCGCTATCCGGGAAGGCTGGTTTAATGGCCTCGGCAATCTCCTCCGGAGAATGTTCCTTAACAAATTGTTGTCCTTTATAAATAGCATTGGTGAATCGTTGTATAAGATCCTTGTTTTCTTCAATAAAGCTTTTCTTTGCACAATAGGCTGTAAATGGTATATTTCCTGCTGCTACACCAACGGAAGCAAGAACATGACCAACGCCCTCATCTTCTAAGGTAGATGCTACAGGCTCAAACAATGTTACATAGTCCCCCGTGCCTCCTTTGAAGGCACCTCCCATCAAAGCAAATTGTATATTGGTTAAAACCTCTACATCCACTCCCGGCGTCAGACCGTGCTTTTTAAGCACATATTCAAGGCTCATTTCGGGCACACCACCCTTGCGGCCGCCGATGATAGTTTTCCCCTTTAGGTTTTCCCACTTAAAATCAGGCTCTTCTTCACGTCCCATAAGGAAGGATCCGTCTGTCTGGGTCAATTGGGCAAAGATAAGCGCATGGTCTTCTTTCCCCTCGTTGTATACGTAGATGGCTGCCTCGGGACCCATAAAACCGATGTCTACCTGGCCTGCCAGCACAGCGGTCATAACCTTATCTGCTCCTTCACCTGTGGTTAACTCGATCTCTATGCCTTCTTCTTCAAAGAATCCCTTATGTATGGCTACATATTGGGGGGCATAGAAAACCGAATGGGTTACTTCCATTAAACGTACCTTCTGGCCCTTTTGCTGTTTGCATCCCGGCACCATAAAGGCGACAAGAAGTAAGAGGGCTAATATTAGAAAGGTAAACTTCACAGATTTCAATTGAATCACACCTCCAGAGTTTAATCATATTTTGATACTTCATCATATTCAATAAATCAAAAAAGGTGATGGTAGCGCTGTTATTTGAACAGATTCGATTGCAGGTAGTTCCAAAGTGTTGTAGAATTGTTCTTAATGTATTTTATCTACCAATAACCTTGGAAAGGAAAATATAAGGCCATGGGAATAGGAACATTAGCTAATACCGGTGCCATTATACTGGGCGGGTTGTTAGGGTTATTACTTAAGAATGCTTTGCCCGAAAGGGTTCAAAATACTCTTATAAAGGCTATAGGCCTATGTGTATTGTTCATAGGGATAGGCGGAGCGATGGAAGAGATGCTATCCTATGAGGGCGGAAAATTAGTAAGTCGCGGCAGTATGATGATCATATTCAGTTTTGTTATAGGTACTGTAGTGGGTGAGGGAATAGATTTGGAAAGAAGAATAGAGCAATTTGGGGCCTGGTTAAAGGCTAAGACGAGGAATGAAAGGGATACAAGATTTATGGAAGGCTTTGTATCCACATCATTGATAGTATGTGTCGGAGCAATGGCAGTTGTAGGTGCCATACAGGATGGGCTTTCAGGTGATTATTCCTTGCTTATGGCAAAATCGATTCTGGATTTTATAATCGTTATGATTATGGCAGCTTCCATAGGTAAGGGATGTATCTTTGCGGCTATTCCGGTGGCGCTATTTCAAGGTACCATAACGATTTTAGCAAGGTTTATTCAGCCCTTAATAACGGAACGGGCTATGTCCAACCTTTCCCTGACAGCATCAATGCTTATTTTTTGTGTAGGCGTAAATCTGATCTGGGATAAAAAAATAAAGGTAGCAAATATGCTACCCGCGATTCTTTTTGCACTAATATTCAGGTGATGAGATTAAGCTTGTAAAAGATTCCTTCTCGTCCATATTTATTATTAGGCCTTATTAAACTCATGAACGGCATCTATCATGGCAACTATATTTTCCACCGGTGTATTAGCCTGTACATTATGTATTGAACCGAAGACAAATCCCCCGTCCTTGGAAAAAACTTCACACCTCTTTAGGACCTGTTCACGAACTTCCTCAGGAGAGCCAAAGGGAAGCGTCCATTGGGTGTCTACTCCTCCTCCCCAGAAAACTATATCCTTACCGTATTCTTTCTTTAAATGCTCCGGTTCCATACCTTCTGCAGAGCATTGAACCGGGTTGATTATATCGAAGCCGGATTCAATAAAAAGGCTTAGGAAAGGCTCAATAGCTCCGCAACAATGTTTAAATGTCTTCCAATTTGTATTATCGTGTATCCAGTTATTTACCCTTTTATAATAGGGCATATAGAGTTCTCTAAAAGTATCGGCGGAGCAGAATGTGCTTGTCTGAGTACCAAAGTCCGTTCCGCAGATATATACTATATCAACCAAGTCACCGATATGCTCGTTGAGGACCCTTAAATTTTCAATGGCTATATCTATTTGCCTATCGAACACCTTATGTATATAGTCCTTTCTGATAACAGTGGAGACATACCACTCTTCGATATCCCTAATGCCTTTTGGATGTTTCATAAAGGGAGCAGGTACAAGGGCTATATCGCCAAGGGCTGTTCCCCCAAAGTTGGCCAATACACCCTTACCGGTTTTGGCGGCCTTTATCGCTTCGGAGATAAGATATGAGACATCCTCTTCGCTCAAGAGCTTAAACTCCTCCAGGTTATCATTTGGGTCCAACTCATCTTCACGAATCTCTTGTTGACGTATAATGGCATCAAAGTAATACCCACCCTTGGGCATTATGCCGCTGGGCGGTGCATTTAGATCACCCTCAGGATATATATAGGTATTGCCGGTATCGTCCACAGTTATATTAAAATCCCCGGGAACCAAAACCTCCAGTCCATTGTGTAGTCGCCACTCTTTCCAATTATCGTTTGGGAAACCAAACATGTTGTTTTTCTGCCCCACAGGGACGGTATCAATGCCAATGATTTGCTGTAAATCATCCTCTATTAAACCCAGCATCTGGTAAGGTTCGTTTATCTTAACGGGTCTCTTTTCCAATCCATAATAGTCCCTTAACGCGGCTACACAGGTGACATGCATACCTGATACGGCAGAACCGCCAAAATCGATGGGGATTCTGTCAGGAAGCCTATGATTAATTGCATCCAATATTCTTTTTCTCGATCCCATTTCTACACCCCCAGCATTATATAATCCCAAATAAGGACACATTAATGTTAAATTTTGAGATAGTTTAATTATAAAGTAACCGCAAATAGGTGTCAAACCAGCGGAAGCTTTACATTGCACAGTTTTCCTACAATTTATCACTTGTAAAACAATCGTGAATTATGTATAGTATCATTAGAAAACAGCCTATAAAATAACTACATATCAAGAAGATCCGGAGCCTTTATAAGCCGGGCTTATTTCAGTAAAGGGGATGTATAAATCGTGACAGAAATGAGAGAGTATTTATCTTACTTTATGGAAAATATAAATTTTCCTGGAGAAGCTGTAGAGACCTTTTTAGATGTCCATGATAGTCTGGTATCGGATACAGTCCATAAAAAAGAGATGGATTCCATTATAACAAAATATTATTGTGATGAAGGAAAAAGAATAAATGAGGTTTTGGAGGATCTAACCCGCCTGGCTCAGAAGATGGATATAAACCCATACACAATGCATTTAATGTTTTATCTGTACTGTTCAAAAATATTAAAGAATAAATACAAGACCTCCGATGTCTCTATGGATGTGTTTTGGAATTCTATGCTTGATTTGAGCTATAAGCTTTGGGAATGTCGTAATATACACGGCGTTTGGGGTACTTTTGTTGCTAATTGGCTTTCTGACTACTTTGTAATGGAGAGATTTGGCCTTGGTAGAATGCAGTACGAAGCTATACCCTTTCCTTATGACAGATATACAAAGAACGGATATACTGTAAAAAAGGGCGACAGAGTTTATAACATGCATATTCCTTCATCAGGTCCCTTGACCCGTGAAAAGCGGATAGATTCGTACAAAAGGGCCTATGATTTTTTCAAGCATGAATTAAACGGGGGACCCATTGTGATGGTGTGTCATTCATGGCTTCTTTATCCTGATAATGAGAAGTTTTATCCAAAAGGTTCAAACATAATAGATTTTATGCACGATTTTGAAATAATTCATTCAGTTGATGAGGACAAGTTTTCTGAAGCATGGAGAGTTTTTGGCAGACACCATGACAAGGATATGGAAGAATGGCCAACCGATACATCTCTGCAAAGGGCATATATTGATTGGCTTAAAGCAGGCAACAAAACCGGAGCTGGATTCGGAGTTCTAATATTTGATGGACAGAAAATTCTTTAGAAACTTGCTGTTAACCTGATATGTATGGTTATACCACATTACACCAATCATTTTATGATATAACATTTTTAGGAGGATATCTAGATTGAATTATCTATTGGTTTTAGCATGCATATTTATCTTTGTATTTCAAACCATTAGCTTTAAAGAGTTTAACAGAAGTCATATGAAGAACATCGCCAGCTATTTCTTATTTAACTTTATCTATTTTTGTATGGTGGTGTTTATAGTCCTAATATTGGGTGGGTTTAAGGAGTTAAAACCGTATACCCTGTGGCTTGGTATGTCATTCGGTACCCTCTTTGTTGGGACCATTCTCTGTTATATGAAGGCTATGGAGACCGGGCCCCTATCCTATTCAGCCTTATTCTTTTCCTTTGGCTTGGTGATACCCATCCTGTACGGCCTGTTCTTTTGGAATGAGACCATTAGTACCCTTCAATTGGTAGGTCTTTTATTGCTCCTAATAACCTTTTATATAGGAAACGAATCTACGGGGGGAGATGGGGAGAAAAAATGGGGTGGGAAATGGTTGGCCTTTTGTATTTTATCCTTTCTTGGCAATGGTGCTCTTATGGTAATAAGTAAAGGGCATCAGATCATCATGCAGGGGCAAGGGTTAATAGAATTTCTAATAATCAGTTTTGGGACAGCTGCTTTTATCTCCCTGCTTCTGTTTTTGTGGAATTACCTCAGACATAAGCAAGAAGTTAAGCATTTTAAAAGCTGGTCATTGGCATGGGTGATTATAGTCGCTGGGGTAAGCACAGCCATAGGCAACTGGTTAGCCCTGATTCTAACAACAAGGATTCCCAGCGTAGTACAATATCCCTCCATTAATGGTGGGACGGTTTTCTTGTCTACCATTGCCTCCAGCGTTATCTTCAAAGAAAAATTGAGCAAAAAAGCTGCAATAGGGTTGGCCGTAGGCCTTATAGCTCTTATACTGTTGAGCCTATGACCTATATATTGAACATCGATCAAAAGTGGATAGGTAATGATATCTGTAGGATAATAATTGTAGCTTTGTATCCACTCAAATAAGTGCAAATATATGTCGGACAGGCAGAACTATAAATAATTGCTGAGTTACCATTAGTAAATAGGGATTGCTATCCCAAATATTCGGGATAATCCTGAAAATCCGATCTGATTGCCTTTTGCAGAATCGTAAAATGAATCTTAACATCGCCCATATCAAGATCACAAGGATACTTGGCATAGCATTCTATGCATTGGATATAGTCACTGGTATTCACAAGCTCCCTATTATCAAAAAGAAATGTTAACGCCTCTTCGTTCTTGCTCCATCCTTCCGTAAGGGGGGTATTGACCTTGTAGGTGTATAGATATGTTGCCTCTCTTTTTATCTCGAAACGGATACCGTTACACTTTGGGCATATCAACGGTTGGTCAATATTCAAGGTCTTTATCTCCCTTCACTTTAACTCATCTGTAGTTGGGGATCATTTCGTTTCATCGACACAACCGGTATTTTCTCCTAATAATTGATTCCTTATACGTAAACCTTAATGTTAAATAGCTCTTTTAAAGCATATTTTAGAACAGGATTTAATGCTAAAGGGATGGAAAATTCACATACTTCATCAAAAATGGATACTTGGTATAATCAGTGAAATGTGGTATATTCAAGGTAATAGCTAATTAATATATCGCCCTTTCGTATATTGTAGGTATAGTTTTATTAATGAATACATTGCGTCGTTTACCAAGCTAATCTGATTTGTAGTTTATGTAAAGCAATAAGCTAAATGGTAGATACCTTGATAATCTTCTAGATAAAGTGTATGCATATGGCTAGGATTATTCAGTGAGGAGCCGTGCAAATAAGAGTGGGTTTGTGATATGGATATAAACAGGATTGTTTCTAGGTTACAAACGTTTTTCGATACGGATAATATCACTATTCCAGATCCAAAGATTGAAAACAGGATGGACAACATCGTGCAAAAAACCACATCTTCGGATACAATTACTGGTTCAAAAGATTACTCAATAGCAAACTTATTGAGGGCATTAGGCATAAAAAACACCCCGGAGAACCAGGCCCTGATTCTCCTAATACCCTTGTATGGTCTTCCCTATAATGAAGAGAGTATTAAATTTATTCTGGGAAAGGGACATAGAGCTTCTCTGCTTTATGAACATCTTATAGATCAAATTATAAAACATGGAAATTCAGAGGGGGCAAAGGAGCTGGTGGATTGTTTCCCAGATATCGCCGGTCTTCCTGATTTTCTTAATAACCTTCGCTCCAATATGAGCAAAATCTGGGATAATATCATAAGACAATCGGATCTATTGATAAAGGACAGTGATAATAAGAATCCAAAGGCATTTCTCAGTGAGTTGTACAGCAGTGTTCTTCTTCAACTGGATAATAACCTTCCCTTTTTCAATCTACAAGTACCCATTAAGATCGGGGACAGAATCTTTTCCTGGGAAGTCTGGTGCAGTAAGGAAAGAGACATTGCCTATTTGGAATTCGCACTTCCTAACCTAAATAAGGTTGGCTGTTTGCTGGAGGACTGGAAGGGTCCCTTAAAGGTTACCATCTATAGCGAGAAAAAATTTCATAATATCATACAAGGAGCTTTTCCCCGCCTTAAGAGCATATTGAAGGAAGTGGGGTATAAGTGCAAATCTTTGGAAATTCTTGATATAATGCAATCAAGTGGGTTGCTGAGTTTTCTATCACATTTCAAGGAACAATATAACATAGTTGATTTAAGTGTATGACAGGGGGAATAATCTTGGAGCAAAAAGATTTGAAAAAAGCCGTGGCTTTGAGTTATGACGGTAATGACCAGGCCCCTGTGGTAGTAGCAAAGGGAAAAGGGTATATAGCCAAAAAGCTTATAGAAAAAGCTATGGATGCAGGAATTCCGCTGATAAAATCTCCAGAACAGGCTGAGGCTCTATCTCAAGTTGATATAGGTGAATTTATCCCTCCTGAGCTTTATCAGGCTGTAGCAGAAATATACGCTTTCTTAGTTGGGATCGATGGGGATTTGGATAAATATTAGCATGTCTATATTGATGGCAGCTTCATGAAATCAATTTCAGGTGCGCACCCTAAATCGGGACCTCTTATGGGTGTAAAGTAGTAAAGTTTAGAAAGGAGTGAAATAATGTCTGACCATAAGAAGAGTTTAGAAAACGTCAATAAAAATATGATGGAATTGGCCAAGGCTTTGCCTGATGAGATGAAAGGTTTTATGAATCTGCACGATGCTGCCTTAGAAAAAGGTGCTCTAGATCCCAAAACCAAGGAGCTTATAGCTTTAGGTATTTCCATCTGCATCAGATGTGAACCTTGCATCATCAGCCACGTTGACAGCTTAATTAAGTTGGGTGTAACAAAAGAAGAAATTCAGGAAACCGTAGCCGTAGCTATGTTCATGGGCGGTGGCCCATCAGTAGCTTATGGCGGCAAGGCATTGGAGGTATTTGATCAATTAAGCTAAGCATGGGTATTAATTGTTCAATAGGGTTAATTAGGGGGGTAATATAACGATTGGCTATGAAAATGGTGCGCACCTTAATATCGTATTGGATGATCATGGGCATAATAATATTTCAATAAAATGGTTGCTTTTCACAAAGGCGGGATATATAATATACCTATGTTTGAACTTGGGTCTGTGGTTGAAAATCGATGCCAGTCGCAGGCGAAACGATCCACGTAAACCGGTCAAAGACTGGTGAGCATGGTGCGGCTTAGATGTAAGTCTGACCTATGCCAAAACAGGTTATATGTCCTGTATTGACATAGAGAGGGGTAGTAGTAGGAGGCAATAACCTTGAGCGAACCCTCCAGTCAGCGAGTGTGGGGGCAAAGACCAGGTCAGCTAGGTTTAAACTAGGAAATTCACTTATAGCGAGGAGAATATGTCCATGTATCAAGACAAAACCTTAGTGTGCAAAGACTGCGGACAAGAATTTGCTTTTACCGCAGGGGAACAGGAATTTTATGCAGAAAAGGGCTTTCAAAATGAGCCGGCCCGCTGCAAGGACTGCCGTGATGTGAGAAAGGCTAACAGGAGACATAATAACGGCAGAAGGGAAATGCATGACGCTGTATGTGCAGATTGCGGTGCCGAAACTCAGGTCCCCTTCGTTCCCAGAAATGATAGACCAATTTATTGCAGCGACTGTTATCAGAACCACAGGTAAGTCTCTATAGGCTGAGTAAGTTCTTCATACCTATTGGATAATTGAATTGGTCAATGAAACCCCGAAGTAAGCTTCGGGGTTTTTTATTGATATACGTTTGTCGAGTATTGTCTAAAAATGTGCCTTATTTTTTGAGTCTCGGAATAATAAACAGGGTTATCCACATAAAAAAAGGGCTATAACATGAGTTATTCACAGGGTTATCCACAATACCCACAAGTAAAACATCCACATATCCACAGGTGTAGATAAATGGGGTGGGAAAACGTGGAAGATAATGTAATAATTTGCGGAACATTTTTCCATATCCTTATAAACATATAGTTGCATGCATAAATATTTATAGAATTGTATAATATAGCGAGAAAACGAGAGTTATATGTAGTTAACCAGATGAAATTGAGTAAGATGCTTATAAATATACATTGATTACATTCAGATCTCTGTTATAATTGTAGCTATAGTAATTTATATGGAGGAGTAATAAAGATGATGAATATTAAAAAGGCCCTATTGGTTTTACTTATCTTGATCTTTACCATTTCGGTTATTGGTTGTTCAACAGGGGGCAAGGATGGTGATACATCTAAAGGAAATGAAGTTCCCAGTGTAGATAACAACGAACAAGATAATAACGATGATGGAGATCCCGATGATGGAAACAGCTCAGGTGAAGGTAACATAATAGACAAGATCAAGGCAAATAACAAGATTATCTGGGGTACCAATGCTGCTTTTGCCCCCTTTGAAATGCGCGAAGGAAACGAAGTAATCGGCATAGACGCGGAGATAGCTCAAAAGATAGCCGATAAATTGGGTGTAGAATTGGTAGTAGAGGATATGGAGTTTGATTCCTTGATAGCCGCCCTTCAGTCCGGTAAAATTGATTTTATTGCTGCCGGCTTTACCATTAAGCCTGATAGACAGGAAAAGGTATTATTTACCGATACTTATTTCAAAGCTGTTCAGGCAGTCTTGGTTCAGGACGGTAATCCGGATATAAAATCATATAAGGATTTGGAAGGCAAGAAGATTGGTGTACAGATTGATACTACTGGTTTCTACGAGGCGGAAGAGATTGAGGGCGCTGAAGTAATTCAATATAATAATGGAATAGAGGCAGTTTTGGATTTAAGCAACGGTAATATCGACGCGGTGATTATTGATAATCTTCCAGCACAAATACTGGTTGAAAGCAATCCGGATCTGGTGATATTGGAATTTGAGGATAAGCCCTTTGAGGATGAGGAATATGCCATGGCAGTCCGTAAAGAGGATACCGAACTACAAAAAGTCATCAACGAAGTATTAAAAGAACTTAAGGATAGCGGAGAAATCGAAGCTCTAGTTAACAAGTATTCAATAGGTGAACAATAAGAAAAAATACATTAAGGATTCGCAAAAGTCGGTATTGGTATCACCCAGTACCGACTTTTAATTTGTTTATCGATTAAGGTGGTCAGAAATAATACAGATGATGTATTAAACACTTAAATAATTTTACTAATATCGGCTATTGCATATTTATACATTCTATTGTAGAATTGGATTACAAAGTTCAAACTTTATACAATAACTACAATGTGTACTATTAACAAGAAAACGGCTAATTTACAAATTAATTACTGGCTAACGTACAGAATATAAAAGGAGTTAAAGTAAATGGACTCTGTTATTAAGTCTTTATCCGATGCAATATATTATAATTTAATAAGGGAACAGCGCTATATGCAGTTTATACAGGGGCTGGGAATATCCCTTCAATTGACCCTGTATGCAGCTATCTTAGGCACCGTAATTGGCCTATTCCTAGCTTTGGCCAAGCTGGGCAGGATTAAATGGTTGGAAGGCCTGGCAACCCTTTACGTGGACGTAATAAGGGGCACCCCTGCAGTGGTACAGTTGGTGCTCATCTATTATGCCATATTGGGGAGCAGCAATCTCCCAAAGATAGTGGTGGCCTCAGTTGCTTTCGGAATCAACAGCGGGGCATATGTTTGTGAACTCATAAGGGCAGGGATTTTGGCGGTGGATAGGGGGCAGATGGAAGCTGCCAGATCCTTGGGTTTTTCCTATTCTCACTCAATGATATACATTATTATACCCCAGGCAATTAAAAATATATTGCCAGCCCTGGCCAATGAGTTTATTGTACTACTAAAAGAGACTGCTATTGCAGGTTATATCGCCTTGGATGACTTGACCCGGGCGGGTAACATTGTTAGAGGCAGAACCTTTGATGCCTATACGCCTTTTATCGTGGTTGCACTGATTTATCTATATATAACTACCATGTTGACCTGGTTGCTGAACAAGCTGGAGGGGAGGTTGCGAGAAAGTGATTGAGGTAGTCGATTTGCATAAATACTTTGGAAAGCTACAAGTACTAAAAGGAGTTAATACAAATATAAAAAAACAGGAGGTAGTTTGCGTAATTGGCGCAAGTGGTTCCGGGAAGAGTACTTTTTTACGCTGCCTGAACCTCCTGGAAGAACCAACATCCGGAGAGATTATCATAGATGGGATACCCCTGGTTGAACAAAGAAAGGATATAAATCGCCTTCGTCAAAAGGTAGGTATGGTTTTTCAGCAGTTTAATTTGTTTCCTCACATGACCGTTATGGAGAATATAACCCTTGCTCCCATGAAGCTTAAGGGTATGTCAAAAACTGAGGCCTACGAAACGGCTAGGGACCTTCTCAACAAGGTGGGTCTTCCTGATAAGGATAATGAATATCCAAACAGACTATCCGGTGGACAAAAACAAAGGGTAGCGATTGCTAGAGCCCTCGCTATGGACCCGGAGGTAATGCTTTTTGATGAGCCAACCTCTGCCCTGGATCCAGAGATGGTAGGTGAGGTATTGAACGTTATGAAGCAGTTAGCCAATGAAGGAATGACTATGGTAGTAGTTACCCATGAGATGGGATTTGCTAAAGAAGTGGGAGACAGGATAATGTTCATGGACGAGGGGATCATCTACGAAGAGGGTACGCCGCAGGAACTATTCAACAACCCGCGAAGGGAAAGAACCAAGGAATTTTTGGGAAAGGTTTTATAGGGGGGCAGGTTACATGAGGGATGCTATTATTGTATTTACCGGAATTGGAGTATTAATACTACTGCCCTTGGTTTTTTGGGGGATTAGATCTTTACTGGAGTCCAGGAAAGAAAAGGATTCCAGGTATCTTTTGCTTCGGTTGTCCGGGACAATCCTGGTTTGTGCTTTAGTGATTATACTATTGGTTTATATCTATAACTTTACACTTGGTTATCAGCTGCCATTGGTAGCTGAAAGGTATTTACAAAAAGAGGGATATGCCTTGCTCAAGGGGCAGGGCTGGGAAACGGATGGTGTTTCCGTGTATTTTAGTGAAAACATCTATGATAATGAAGATGGAACCAAAACTATATACATCCAATTCCAAGGAGTCGAGGAAAGCAATTACATTTCATTGGATATGAAAATGGTTGGGAACAGATGGGAAGTAGATTCCCCGCCAAACATAATCCTCGGGGATAATGAGGATTACCCGGAAATTAACAAAAGATTTTATCCCGTAGGGGTCAAACTTACCAAATAAAACTATAATTCTGGGAATAATTCACATATCATAAATTGTACCAACTTCCAAGGGCAGGGCATCGTCTCTGTCCTTGGTGCATTTCTGGCATTGATTTACACAAAGTTTAGTACTTACGAGTCTTAGCTTTTGTCATATCAAGATAAGCTGCGATTAGCTTGTCCAGACTCCTACTTACAGCGAGAACCTTGTCATCCTGCAAATCCATATCCCTTTTTTGAAGGATATCAGTCAAAAGTTCCCGCTGTACCTCAAGTTCTTCCTCCAGCTCCTTTAAATTCATATCACCCTCACCCCCATAGAGGCTATTATGCCATATACTTATATATTATTGTGGAAAATCACAAAACAAGCTAAAAGTATATATAATACGACAATTTTCGCAGCCCATTAAAAATATATTTTGCCGGTAAGCTGATAATTTTTATTGGTTTAAAATATAATATAGGGGGTAAGAATCTAATAAGTGAATCATTCCCTAAGCAGGTAGGACCTAACAATGGTTGAAAGGAGCTAACCGGTATGAGAATCAATCTTAGTGGCAAGAATCTAGAGATCACGGATTCGTTGAGAAACCAAGTGAACAAAAAGGTTTCAAAGCTGGGGCGCTATTTTGACGAGAATGTGGAAGCTCAGGTAACTATGTCGGTGGAAGGCTACCGTCATATTATCGAGGTGACCATTCCCTTCAATGGCGTAGTGATTAGGGCCGAGGAATCCACTGATGACATGTATGCTTCTATCGATATGGTATTGGACAAGTTAGAGAGGCAGATACGCAAACACCGGACTCGCCTGGGAAGAAAGATAAAGACTGGGGCTTTTAAGAATGACTCACCCTTATTTAGACCTGATGTACCCTTTGAGGATGTGGATGAACCAAGGATAGTTCGAACCAAACGATTTGCTGTCAAACCAATGAATCTGGAAGAGGCCACACTTCAAATGGAATTACTGGGTCACAATTTCTTTGTATTCAGAAACGCTAGCTCCGATGAGGTTAACGTCTTGTATAAGCGAAAGGACGGAAACTATGGATTAATTGAACCCGAGTACTTGTAAAAATTATGACATAAATGTCACCTATAGGTAGAGTCACTTTGAAATATGAATTAATGAAATATTGTCCGAGATACGTACTTAAATTGGATTGAAGAACCACGCATAAGGGGGAGCTGTAGCTCCCCCTTATGTCTTGGCTATTAGGTATTAATGCGGTCAACCTTTACATAACATTATAAGTTCTGTCATATTTATACATTAAACCGAAAATTAATGATATCTCCGTCCTCAACGACAGCTTCCTTGCCTTCAAGTCTTAGAAGTCCTTTTTCCTTTAGTTTTTGCATGGAACCATAGGTTTTAAAGTCCTCGAATTTAGCAACCTCTGCTCTAATAAAGCCTCTGGCGATATCGGTGTGGACCTTTCCAGCAGCATCCCTTGCGTTAGTACCGGCCTTAATAGGCCAAGCCCGAACCTCATCCTCGCCGACAGTTATAAAGGATATTAGTCCCAATAGTTCATAAGCTGCCCTGGCCAACTTACCGGTACCCGTTTCGGTGATTCCTAACTCCTCCATAAAGGCTGTTTTATACTCATCCTCCAACTGGCTTATCTCGAGTTCGACTTTGGCACAGACTTCGATCACCGGGATGTTTTTATCCTTGGCAAAAGCCTCGATCTCATCCTTCCCATAATAATCGCCGGAGATGAACTGATCCTCATCCAGGTTGATTAGGAGAATTAAGGGTCTTTCGGTCAGAAAGTTAAAGGTTTTAAGGATCTGCCTTTCCTCATGGTTCAAATCCATATTATAGAGAAGGCCTTCATTTTCCAGGCATTCCTTGCAGCGCTTTATAAGCTCCAACTCCTGCTGGTTTTCCTTGGTTATTTTTTTGCTGGTTTCAATGCGGTGGATACGGTTTTCCATTACCGCCAGATCCGCAAAGAGTAGCTCCAAATTGACGGTTTCAATATCTCTAAGAGGATCTATACTGCCTTCTGTATGGAAAACATCATCGTTTTTAAAAGCCCTGACCACATGTACCAAGGCATCCACCTGTCGGACAGCTTCGAGAAAATGTAAGGAAGAGCTCTTGCCCGTGGAAGTTGAGGGCTGTATCCCTTGGATGTCGGTGACTTCGATAGTAGCATATGTGGTTTTTTTAGGCTTATATATACCTGATAAAAAGTCTATTCTATCGTCAGGTACCTTGGCTATTCCAAGGTTGGCCTCGCTTTTATTCTGATTGGAATCAGTCCCGGTAAGAAGCTGAAAAAAAGTTGTCTTACCCGTTGACGGTAAGCCGATCAATCCTATTTTCATAATACTGAGCATATAGGCTATGACTGAGGTCAAAAGCGAAATGCTCGTCCTCCTTTCTACAAACACATAGATGATACTCTTTTATATTATAACAAGATAAAAAAAACAACAACAAAAAGTTTGGAATAGTGAGCCAGGTCACAGATTCGATATGAATACTGATGTATCATTAGTTTGCAATCAAAGAGCTTCGGGAAATGTTTTTCTCGATAAACCGAGTTACAAAGCCTATAATCCAAGTTATAGAGACTTAACGGGTAAGTATTATCGGATAGTGATTAATAAAATCGCATAATCACTATAAATAATAAAAGAAGGGGGATGATGATCAAAGAAGGTACTGACACCTGACCTATTTCAACATATTCACCTTTAAAACGACAGACTATTCAAGCCATTAGGCAAGGATGTCACCCAATAATTTACATCTTGACAAGAGTCGCGGGATTATAGGATAATTATTTTATCATATTGATGGAGGTATAAAGATTATGAAAATAACCAAGAAAATGACAATAGGTAAAATATTACGGGAATATCCCCAAGTTATAGAAACTCTATTTAGCTTTAACATGGGTTGTATTGGTTGCCCGTCTGCTCAGGCAGAGACCCTGGAGGAGGCTGCGATGGTCCATGGAATTGATATAGATCATCTTGTTGAAGCATTAAATCAGGCGGTATAGGCACCATGGACAGTATTGCCTTGATGGTAGAGGATCATAAAAATATAAAGCGAATGCTAAAGGTCATTAGAAAATATTGCTATAGAATCCTTAAGGGAATGGAAATTGAATATGAAGACTTCTATAGAATAATTGACTTTATAAAAAACTATGCTGATGCCCATCACCATGGAAAAGAAGAGAAGATGCTCTTTAATAGAATGGTAGATGAACTGGGGCCGGCTGCTGAGAAGCTGGTGACCCATGGAATGCTGGTGGAGCATGACTTGGGTAGGTTGTATACTATGCAATTGGGCGACGCTGTAGCTAAGGTTATGGCGGGTGATGATGAAGCCAAACTAGATATAATAGGAAATGCCATAGGTTATGCAGATCTATTGAGTCGACATATTGACAAAGAGGATAGGGTCGTTTACGAGTTTGCAAGGAGGAACTTGGCAGGGGAGACCCTGGAGGAAATAAATATGCAGTGTAACACTTTTGAGGAAAAGGCTAGTGCGAGCAAGATCCAGCAAAAATATATTAATCTATTGGATGAATTGGAAGCAAAGTATACTAGCTGATGTTAGGGGCAGACGACCCTTCCTCCCCTATAAAACACAAACAAATTGAATCAATTCCTATCATATGAATCTCATAATAAAAATAATAAAATGATCATTGTTTTTGTACCCCATATGGATATTGGGATGTATGAATTTCATAATCAATCCCATTAAAGAGGGATACGCTTGGTCTTTAATATATAAAAATCAATGTTCCAGAGTAATCAATAGGGACTAATATCAGGGGGGAAATGGAAATGAATATGTTTTGTTATCAATGCCAGGAAACTGCGAGAGGTACCGGTTGTACGGTGCGAGGGGTATGCGGTAAGACACCTGAGGTATCGAATCTACAGGATTTACTTATCTATACCCTAAAAGGTATATCCGAGATAGTTGTCAAAGGAGATTTGAATGTCAGGGATTTAGGCACGCTCAACCACGATATGTTAAATAGCCTCTTTATTACTATTACCAATGCTAACTTTGACGATGATGCCATTGAAAAGGATATAATTAAGATGTTGGCCGCCAGGGACGAGTTAAGGGCCAAGGTCGACGCTTTAGATCTTCACGATTCAGCTACATTTACTGTAACAGACAGAGAGTCCATGCTAAAAAAGGCTATGGCAGTAGGAGTTCTGTCAACGGAGAATGAAGACATCAGATCGCTTAGGGAAATGATTATATACGGTCTCAAAGGTCTGGCTGCTTATACTCATCATGCCCTTAACATAGGGAAAGAAGATTATAATCTATATGCCTTCGTATATGAAGCATTGGCAGCTACCATCGATGACAGTTTAAGCGCTGATGATTTGGTAGCTTTGACCCTAAAGACAGGCGAACATGGGGTTAAGGCCATGGCCTTGCTTGATAGCGCCAATACATCAAAGTATGGAAATCCAGAGATAACCGAAGTTAATATTGGCGTAAGGGATAATCCCGCTATCTTGGTATCGGGACACGATTTGACGGATCTTGAACAACTACTGGAGCAAACCCAAGGCACCGGGGTAGATGTGTATACCCATGGTGAGATGTTGCCTGCCCATTATTATCCAGCCTTCAAAAAATATGAGAACTTTGTGGGTAACTACGGAAATGCATGGTGGAAACAGATAGAGGAGTTCGCATCCTTTAATGGTCCGATCCTATTTACCACCAACTGCATAGTTCCCCCAAGAAGTGAAGAGGTAAGATCCAGAATCTTTACAACCGGTGCGACTGGATATCCCGGATGTGTTCATATAGAAGCTGATGAAGAAGGCAAGAAGGATTTTTCCCAGATTATCGAAATGGCTAAGAGCTTGAAGGCACCCGAGGAAATTGAGAAGGGAACCATCGTAGGAGGATTTGCCCACAATCAGGTCTTTGCTTTAGCGGATAAGGTTGTTGAGGCTGTAAAGAGCGGTGCTATTAAAAAGTTCTTTGTTATGGCCGGTTGTGATGGAAGAATGAAATCCAGGGAATATTATACCCAATTTGCGGACAGGCTTCCTAAAGATACTGTAATCCTTACGGCAGGATGTGCTAAGTATAGGTACAATAAACTAGACCTGGGGAATATCGGTGGCATACCCAGGGTCCTGGATGCCGGTCAGTGCAACGACTCCTATTCACTGGCACTTATCGCTCTAAAGCTCAAGGAAATCTTTGAACTTGAGGATATCAATGAGCTACCCATTGTATATAATATTGCCTGGTATGAGCAAAAGGCCGTTATAGTGCTGCTGGCTCTACTATACCTGGGAGTTAAAAATATACACCTAGGACCGACCCTACCTGGCTTCCTGTCCCCCAATGTGGCAAAGGTACTTGTAGAGAAGTTTGGGATCGGTAGTATTGGCGAGGTTGATGATGATATAAAGATGTTCATGGGTGCATAATATTGCCCCATTTGAGCAGTTGGATTTCATGAAACTTTCATGGGGAGGATGGTTGATTCCGGCAGCAACCTGATGTATTTTAGCAGGTGCTGGCATAGACTGTCCTCCTTATTATTTGTAAACAATAGCAAGATGAAACCCCGATAGAGCTACAACAATTCAATTCAGAAGTCATAACCACCGTATTTAATATAAACAAGAAGGACTACTATATTTCTACCATAAAGATCTAATATAGCTAGACCAGTGAGCCCATTTTATCTATAAACAACGGTATTCTTTGTGACTTATGAACACAGGGCTATGTTTACAATATTTACAAATTGATGTATGATCTTTATCAATATATGTAGACGGCTACGGGAGGGGAATAAGGTCTTTTAGATGGACGATGATCCTGATATAGAGGATACCCTTATATATAGTAACTCAGCTATCTTCGTTAAAAGACTTTAATAGATGTTGATATTTTGGTGCATGAAAAGTCAAGTCATATAGAACATACTTAGGTATACTAAAGCTAGTGAGGGATATAAGAGCATGGAATGGTTTGAGCGTTTAAACAGTGCAATGCAATACATAGAAGAAAATATAGACCAGGAAATAGACTTTGAAGAGATAGCTAAAATAGCTTGTTGTTCGGTCTATCATTTTCAAAGGATGTTTTCTTTTATCACGGATGTGCCGCTATCTGAGTATATCAGGCGAAGGCGACTTACCCTAGCCGCCTTCGAACTCCAGAATAGTGATATTAGAATAATTGACCTTGCGCTAAAATATGGATATGAGACCCATGAATCCTTTTCACGGGCCTTTCAAAAGCTCCACGGGATATCCCCGTCCCAGGCTAGAACCGTGGGAGCTGAGCTTAAAGCCTATCCGCGCATATCCTTTCAGATTTCAATTAAAGGGGATGTGGAGATGAATTATAGGATTGAGAGAAAGGACAGTTTTTCAGTATTTGGTGTAGAGAAAGTGATTAGCACTGTTGATGGTCAAAACTTTATAGATATACCAGAGTTTTGGCATGAATCCTATAAAAATGGGATGGTTGAAAAAATTATCAAAGCTTCGGGTATTGAATGGGATGAAGGGAGTACAGGTCTTATGCCTGTCAATGCGGTCATGTGTTATAGGGATACGGGAAAGGATTTCTTCCCATACATGATTTGCTCTCTTACACCTGAAGGTGGTGTTGATGATGAGTTTACTGTGTTGGAGATACCGTCCTGCTTATGGGCTGTGTTTACCACCAAGAAGTATACACAACCCGATACCACCAACGCTATATCCAATGTTTGGAAGAGGATATTTTCCGAATGGTTTCCCACTTCAGGCTATATGCATGATTGCGCTCCGGAATTTGAAATGTATTATAAGGATGACGATGGAATGGAGTATTGTGAGGTATGGATACCTGTGGTAAAAAAATGACCGTAACAAAAGCTATTCATAACAGAAGAAGCATTAGAAAATTTAAGCCTGACACAATAACCAGGGAACAAGTAGAAACTCTTATAAATGCTGCTTGCGCAGCTCCTTCATCTAAAAACTCACAGCCATGGAAGTTTGTTGTGATTATGAATGAGGATGAGAGGGAGAGGGTCTTAGATGCCATGGAACTGGGCATAGAGCGTTTTGACAAGGAAAATGACTTTGAGCTAAAATCAAGGATGATATATGGCGCACGGCATACCCTTTCAATAATGAGAACGGCACCGGTAAACATCTTTGTATTTGCACCGAACCTTCGCCACATAGGCGAGTCAAGAACACTTTATGAGACTTTAGATGATTTGGTCAGTGCTCAATCCATTGGAGCATCCATTCAAAACATGCTTCTATCGGCTACAGAAATGGGACTGGGTTCACTATGGATATGCGATATATACTTTGCCTATGAGGAACTGACAAACTATCTAAAGCAGGATGGACTCATGATAGCAGCAGTCTCCATAGGTCTTGCCGATGAATCCCCGGGAAAGAGGCCAAGAAAGCCCATGGAGGAAGTGACGGAGTGGAGGTAGTATAAATATTATTAAGGGACCATAAGATAGAGCCAATAATATCTAACTGGGTGCAAATTAAAATTCCCTTGTTTAAAGGCGGACTTTATGGTATATTAAATTTAAAAGAATATAAGTCATGCGGAGATTGAGAGTCGTGCTAGAGGGGGGCAATTATTGCCTCTATTATAGGACGACTTTTTTATGCTCTTAATGACAAAGATTTAATCGGGATTTTTGGGTTAAACCTTTGTTTGGACTTATTTATAACAAAAATCATAAAAAAGGGTGATATTCATGGACAACAATATTAAATGGATCGACTTTGCTACCATGGAAAGGTTTATGGTAGACGTTTTCAAAGGTATAGGTGTTCCGGAGGAGGATGCAAAGATCTGTGCGGATGTTCTTATCGAAGCAGATAAACAGGGAATAGACTCCCATGGCACCAATAGGTTGAAACCCATATATTATGACAGGATCAAAGATGGGATCCAATTCCCCAAGACCAACTTTGAAATAGTCAGGGAAGGCCCCACAACCGCTGTAGTAGACGGACACCATGGTATGGGTATGGTGATAGGTAAGAGGTCCATGGAAATGGCCATTGAAAAGGCAAGAAAATATGGGATGGGCATGGTCGCTGTCAGAAATTCCACCCACTATGGTATTGCAGGGTATTATGCAAAGATGGCTGTAGATGCGGGTATGATCGGCATTACCGGTACCAATGCCAGACCTTCCATAGCACCCACCTTTGGTGTAGAGAATATGCTTGGTACCAATCCCCTTACATTCGGTATTCCTAGTGACGAGGAATTCCCCTTTATGCTGGACTGTGCTACATCCATCACACAGCGGGGTAAGATTGAGGTCTACGATAAACTAGGTAAAACCATGCCTGAAGGCTGGGTTATAGATGAGGATGGGAATTACCAGACCGATCCCACTAAGGTATTGGGTGATCTGGTAAAAGGAAAGGCAGCCCTCACACCCCTAGGCGGCGCAGGTGAGGAGCTCGGCGGCTATAAGGGTTACGGTTATGCAACGGTTGTAGAGATTTTATCCGCAGCTCTTCAGGGAGGCAACTACTTGAAGATGCTCCTTGGATTTGATGAAAATGGTAAAAAAGTCCCCTATGCCCTAGGACATTTCTTTATAGCCATAGATATATCCGCTTTTACAGAACTTGATGACTTTAAAAAGACTACCGGCAATATCCTGAGGGAACTTCGAAACTCCAAAAAGGCCAAAGGCCATGATAGGATATATACCGCAGGTGAAAAGGAATATGAAACCTGGCTCTATAGGAAGGACAAAGGGGTTCCTGTCAACGAGGAACTATTAAAAGAACTCATTATAATGAGGGATGAGCTGAATCTTTCAGGTTATGATTTTTAGGCAATATCAAGGAATATCCGATTAGTAGGAGTTTCAGTAGAATTAATAAGTCCCTGATGTCAGTAAATAGTGTATATTATACTTATTGTATATTTATTTTTGCACAGATGGGCGATGTATTTTATGAAACTACTATAATGAAAGATGCGGGAGGGGGCCTATCATGGACATAAAGAAAGAAGCTCTAAAACTGCACAGACAGTGGAAGGGGAAGATTGAGGTAAAGAATACCGTAGAGGTAAACAACAGCAGAGACCTTTCCTTAGCCTATACACCAGGAGTGGCAGAACCCTGTCTGGCTATAAAGGATGATATAAATCTATCCTATGAATATACAAGAAGGTGGAATATGGTGGCTGTTGCCACCGACGGGACTGCGGTTCTGGGATTAGGGGATATAGGTCCTGAAGCCGGCATGCCGGTTATGGAGGGTAAGTGCGTGTTGTTTAAGGCCTTCGCTGATGTAGACGCTTTTCCCCTTTGCATAAAGTCCAAGGACGTCGATGAGATAGTCAAAACCATAAAACTTATTTCAGGGAGTTTTGGGGGTGTAAACTTAGAGGACATATCCGCTCCCAGGTGCTTTGAAATCGAGCGAAGGCTCAAAAAGGAATGCGATATACCCATATTTCACGATGACCAGCATGGGACAGCTATCGTAGTTCTGGCGGCTATGATAAACGCTTTAAAGATCGTAGGTAAGGATATAAAGGATATAAAGGTTATAGTAAATGGACTAGGGGCTGCAGGTACTGCCATAACCAGGCTACTTATGAGTATGGGCCTCAAAAACGTTATAGCCTGTGATATCCAAGGCGCAATTTATGACGGGATGGAGGGCCTGGATTCAGAGAAGGCGGCAATGGCTAAGATAACCAACCCCCAAAAGAAAAAGGGTATGCTAAAGGACGTAATAGTGGGGGCAGATGTGTTTATAGGGGTGTCCGCCCCAAACGTCTTAACCCAGGATATGGTTAAGACCATGGCCAAGGATGCTATAGTATTTGCTATGGCCAACCCTGTTCCGGAGATAATGCCGGATCTTGCCAAAGAGGCAGGCGCAAGGGTAGTTGGTACCGGAAGATCGGATTTTGCCAATCAGATTAACAATGTCCTAGCTTTCCCCGGTGTATTCAGAGGGGCTCTGGATGTAAGGGCCAGCGATATAAACGATGAAATGAAGATAGCTGCGGCTCAGGCTATAGCTGCTCTTATAGGGGAGGACGAACTAAACGAAGACTACATCATACCGGCGGCATTCGATGAAAGGGTAGCTCCGGCAGTTGCAAAAGCAGTAGCCAAGGCTGCCAGGGATTCAGGAGTAGCCAGGATCTAGCTCTTGGACATATAAGAAAAAATCCCCAGCTTATATATTAAGCTGGGGATTTTTTTTGCCCTTTTTTATTAGTTTTTAGCAAGACTATTATAAAGCCGACAATTGTTGGTAAAATTTAGGTCGTATCGTACTGTAAATCAAGGAAATTCGTAAAACGATTTTTATGGAAATACTATGGGAAATAAAGGTAAATCTGAAGACGATATCTAACATAAAAAAGACAAGCCATAATCAATTCCCTTTCTCGGGATATACAATAATAATGTGGAGGGATTAGC
>DGDX01000120.1:5863-7487 GCA_002385665.1 Firmicutes bacterium UBA3941 | reverse complement strand
ATCCATTGGTTTTTATGGGTTTAACCAAGCCATCTCTTCTTTCTTCTAATAAAAAATCTAATAAAAAAACCATAGTTCCAAGGCATTCCTTATACCTTTTCCCTATGGTCTTCCTGTTTTTATACCACTACTTTATTTACATAAAATTGGGGCATTTTAATGATGTGAGGAGTTTGTTTTGATTAGACATCTATTTGAAAAGGTCACATCTCTCTCCGGCCTTGTAATGCCTTGGATATGGTTACCTGATCCGCGTACTCTAAATCACCACCGACAGGTAGGCCGTGGGCGATTCGGGTAGTCTTGATCCCCATGGGCTTTAACAGCCTGGATATATAGACGGCAGTGGCTTCTCCCTCAATATTAGGATTTGTTGCCATTATCACTTCTTTTAGGGCATCGTCATTAACCCTTTGCAACAATTCTTTAATCCGAATATCATCAGGCCCTACTCCATCCATGGGGGAGATAGTACCATTTAGTACATGGTATAGACCTTTAAATTCCCGCGCCCGTTCCATAGCCATAACATCCCTGACATCCTCCACAACACATATAACGGAGGGATCTCTGGCAGGGCTTTTACATATGGCACAAGTATCCTCTTCGCTAATATTGCCACATATCCTGCAATATTTTATTTGTCCCTTAACCTCATCAATGGCCTTGGCCAGACTCTTTACATGGTCTTCCGGCATATTAATTATGTGGAAAGCAAGCCTTTGGGCTGTCTTGTTACCTATCCCGGGCAATCTTGACAGTTCATTGATAAGGCGGGCAATAGGTTCGATATAATAGCTCATAAACCTAAAAATTCAGGCATAAATTCCCCCCTGGCTCAAGCCGTTGGGAAAATGCCCATCCTCCTTTCCCACTAAAAGAGCAGTAAAATGCTTCTTCTAAGACTGCAAAACTCAAATTGGTGTAGTGGAAGCTTTATATCAATTGGTTCCTAGAACATTCCCGGAATTCCCATGCCTCCGGTGATCTTGCTCATTTCGCTTTGCACCATCTCCTCTGCCTTTCTCAGGGCCTCGTTGGCTGCAGCCATAATCAAATCCTGGAGCATCTCTATGTCATCCGGATCCACTACCGCAGGATCTATACTAATCTCCATAATTTCTTTCTTACCATTTGCAACAACGGTGACAACCCCACCGCCGGCTGATGCTTCTACGGTCTTTTCTTCCAATTCTTCCTGCATCTTCATCATCTGTTCCTGCATCTTCTTTGCCTGTCTCATCAGATTGTTCATGTTCCCCATTCCCGGGAATCCACCTCTTGCCATAATTATAGCCTCCTCTTATTTATATCAATTTTTTCACGATACAAAATAGTTTCCGCCGTCTCTAATACATTGAAAACCCAAAGCCCTATTATCAATGCACCTTAATCATCTATTACTTCTACATACTCATCACCAAAGATCTCTATGGCTTTTTGAACAATATCATATTCGGACTCTTCGTCCCCATCCTCCTGAACTACGGCTGGTTCGGGTACATCCATCTCGCCAGACCCGGGAGCGTTATCCCTTGTATAGCATTTCAACTTAAAATGCTGTCCCGCTACCTGAGCAATCAATTCTTCAATGTATTTGCTGTTCTCTTCCTTTTCTATCGCC
>DGDX01000120.1:0-5489 GCA_002385665.1 Firmicutes bacterium UBA3941 | reverse complement strand
AGGCGTACCAGGTTTAATATCTATAGTATCCTTATCTTCCTTTTCTATATCCATCACTTGGGGTACTGTCTCGTCCTCCATCTTATGAGCTTTGTCTATATGTACCCCATCATTATCTTCATTATCCACACCCACATCATAAGATTCTGGAAACTGAGTATCTGATGGTTGGGGGTATGACGGTTCATCTGTATCGGATGCACTGACTGCCGGAATTCCTTGGGCTATTTGTCTTTCAAGGACGGCTACCCGATCCCTCAGGTCTTCCAAGGAATCCCCGTCCTGGGGCCTACAGATTTTTACCATGGCCATCTCCAACATAATCCTGGGCTTGGTACTCCATCTGATGTCCGCATCTAATTCAGACAGGATTTCGATAGACCGGATAAGCCTGGATTGATCCATCCTGGAGGATTGCTGCCTGTACTGCTCCAGAGTGCTCTGGGAAACATCCAAGAGTCCCGTAGGATCATCGCAGATCTTAGTTATCAGCAGGTTCCGCAGATGATAAATAAGATCCTTCAGAAATGCGGCAATATCCCTACCTTCTTCCATTAAATTGTCAACCTGGATTAAGAGAGCAGAAATATTCCCCATCATAATATTATCCACTACATCAAAGAGAAATTCCCTGCCGGCTGTACCCAATATGGCCAAAACATCGCTTTCCGTTACAGAAGAGCCGGAAAAGCTCATACATTGATCCAGCAGGCTTATGGAATCCCTCATACCACCCTCGGACCAGCGGGAAATCGTCTCCAAAGCCTGATCATCTACCTCCACTCCAACGCTATTGGCTATTGTCCTTAATCTGTCCATTATGACCCCAAGGCTTATCCTCCTAAAGTCATGTCTCTGACACCTGGATAGTATAGTGGAAGGTAGTCTATGGGGCTCGGTCGTAGCCAGGATAAAGACGATATGTTCCGGGGGCTCCTCCAGGGTTTTAAGAAAGGCGTTAAAGGCTGAAGTTGACAGCATATGAACCTCATCGATAATGTATACCCTGTATCTCCCTGCAGATGGAGGATATTTTACCTTATCCCGAATTTCCCGGATATTCTCTACTCCCGTATGGGATGCCGCATCAATTTCGATAACATCCATATTGTTTTCCGAGTCTATGACGTTGCAGACCTGGCAATGGCCGCATGGGTTCCCTTCTCTGGGATCAGTACAGTTAATAGCTTTGGCAAAGATCTTTGCGGTACTGGTCTTTCCGGTTCCCCTGGGTCCACAAAAGAGATAGGCATGAGAAATCCGTTCGGTTTTAATCTGATTTTTCAGAATGCGCACCACATGGTCCTGGCCTACCACTTCGTCAAAGGTACCAGGCCTCCATTCCCGGTATAGAGCAGTATATTCCATTGGATCACCGACCTTCGCCATATTTTCTGCACAGACAAATTTACCAATTTATCCCCATAAGAGATAGGGTTATAAACAGGATATCCGGCACATGCATCCGGCTTATATACGTATACGGACACAGTCCTCATCGGTAGTATTATACCATAAAAACAAATTAACTGTAACGCAAAATATCCCAAAACTAAATATAAGCCATGATATAGAGGATAATCATGGCTTATAAAAATTAATGCCGTGCACCTACCTTCGACAAGACACCCACAGGCGGTAACCGAATAGTTAACTCCGGTCAGGCACCCCTACGGCACACAAAAATGTCCACTTACTGCTGCTTCCTTCCGGACCTGACAGGGTTCATGGGTTTTTGTTGCGTAGGACCAAACCATCCTCATCACTTGTTCGGACCATGACCCTACGAGCGCAAGCCTAGGGTTGGAATTCAATCCTGCTATAGCGGGTTGCAGGTTACAGGGCACCGCTACCTCCCCATCTAGCACGGCAAACTACTAAACAAATTATTAAATTGAACTACAATTATTATGCCAACTTCCAATATTATTATTCATAGAAAAAAATATCCAAATCCTTGATCTTTACTCTCAAACTATCATAATATGAATGGAAATCAGCATGTATCATTTTACTATGTGCCGGGGTTATTTTCAAGTGTTTTTTTATGGTACTGCTTCCAAATGCGGTTTTCTCAAAAATACGGTTAACCAATAGCCCTAATGGTGTATAATATAATTAATGTACAGATACTAATGTACATATGTGAAGTCCGTCCATTGTTCCCAAAGTTTAAACTATTGAAAGAGGAGAGGTGCTGTAAATGGCAATTGACAAAGAAATGAGTAACGGTGACTATGGTAAGACCGTCATAGCCAACGAAGTGGTGGCTGTGATAGCGGGATTAGCAACGGCCGAGATTCCCGGGGTAGCTTCTATGTCCAGCGGTTTGGTAGACGATATTACATCAACTCTAGGCATGAAAAGCTCTAAACGGGGTGTAAAAGTTGAATTAATAGACGATGTGGCTACCATAAGCATCAGTATTGTTGTTGACTATGGTGTCAGGATCCCAGATGTTGCAGATAATATACGCTCCAGCGTAATCGAGGCTGTCCAGGGGATGACAGGCCTAACCGTAGATGCGGTAAATATCTATGTTCAAGGCGTTCATCTGGAGAAAGCACCAAAGGAAGCACCTGCGGAAGCATAATTCCAAATTGCTATTGGCCCCCTCACCTTATATAGGCTGGGGGTCTTTTAATCTCCTGTCCAGCATGGTATTTCTCTTGACAATCTTATTATTGCCTACCGCAATACCCACGGCTTTTTCAGTACCCACCATCACAAAGACATTTCTTGCCCGGGTTATGCAGGTGTATAAGAGGTTGCGCTGCAACATCATAAAATGTTGGGTGGTAAATGGGGCAACGACTATTTTGTATTCGCTCCCTTGACTTTTATGAACGGTGACAGCATAGGCCAGCATTATCTCATCCAGTTCACTGCTGTCATACTCTACTATAGTTCCGTCAAAGTCGATATTCACAATTTTGTTTTCCAGATCGATGCCAGAAATCCTTCCGATATCTCCGTTGAAAACATTTTTGTCATAATTATTTCTAACCTGCATTACCTTGTCCCCTACTTTAAAGGTAGTGCCCCCATATCTGATAAAACGGCTTTCCTTATTCAAGGCCTCCTGGAGAATACGGTTCATATTAACTGCACCCGTTTCTCCCCTTTGCATGGGACATAGAACCTGTATATCGTCTATGGGATCTACCTTATAGTAGTTGGGCAATCTTGACTGACACAGGCTGCGGATTTCCTCTACTATTTCTTCAGGATCTTCCCTTCTGATGAAGAAAAAATCCCGTTTCTTTCCCCCCTTCAATGCGGGAAAGATTCCCTTGTTTATCCTGTGAGCATTGGTAATGATGGCACTATTTTGGGCTTGTCTGAAGATCCTGGTCAGCTTCACCACGTCCACCATACCAGAGGCTATTATATCCGATAGTACATTTCCAGCCCCCACCGAGGGTAGCTGGTCTACATCCCCTACCAGGATCACAATGGTTTCATCCCTTACAGCCTTTAGGAGATTATACATAAGGATTATATCCACCATGGAGGTCTCATCGATGATAAGAACATCGCATTCCAAGGGATTGTTTTCCACATTCCGCATATATCCCTGGGGTGGTTTATACTCCAGCATCCTGTGGATGGTCTTTGCCTCCCTCCCAGTGGACTCTTCCATTCTTTTAGCAGCCCTGCCGGTAGGTGCCGCCAAATATATCTTAGCACCTATCCTTTCAAAGACCCTTATTATGCCCAAAATGGTGAAGGTCTTACCGGTTCCCGGCCCACCCGTAAGCACCATGAATTTAGAAGATGCTGCCCTCTTTATTGCCTCCTTCTGAACCTGATCGTATTTAATCCTATCCCGTTCCTCTATACTCCGTATAATTTTATCTATTCCATCTATATCCAAAGATGTTGGGGTGGAGACAATCTCTCTAATCCGCCTGGCTACTCCTACCTCACTGTGAAAAAAAGGCGGCAGGTAAAGGGCCTCCTGGTCTTGGATTAAGGATCCGTCTTCCACCATTGTGTCTATGGATTCCTGTATCTTAGCTTCTTCCAGATCCAGGGTTTTCTTTGTTTCCATTATTAGCTGGTCACGGGTAGCAAAGCAATGCCCTTCATTTGAAAGTTGGTTCAGGATATAAAGTATACCCGAGCGGCATCTTTGCACGGACTGTGGATCGAAACCCAGTTTTTGCGCAATGGTATCGGCAGTTCTAAAGCCGATACCCCATATATCATCGGCCAGCCTGTATGGATTTTCCTTGACTACATTCAAACTTTCATTTCCATAGGTTTTGTAGATCTTAGCCCCGTGGGAGGTGGATACTCCATGGGATTGGAGAAACAGCATGATATTTTTGACTTCCCTTTGCTCCTCCCAGGCCTTCTTTATCATTTCTATCCTCTTAGGACCGATTCCCGGTACTTCCATAAGTCTGTCGGGCTCTTCTTCGATGATGTCTATGGTGTCCTTTCCAAAAACTTTGACTATCCTTTTGGCATTGACAGGCCCTATTCCCTTGATAAGTCCGCTACCGAGATATTTCTCAATGCCTGCCACGCTGGCGGGAAGTTTTTCTTCATAGGAGTCTACTATAAACTGCTTGCCGTATTTGCTGTCAACCTTCCACATACCCCTAAGGGATACTATAGCCCCTACATTAACAGCTGCCATATTGCCTACGGCAGTAACAAGGTCATAATAGCCCCTGCTTCTAAGCTTTATTACGGTGTATCCGGAATCTTCGTTGTAATAGGTGATCCTCTCAACAACACCGTTTAGGTACTCCATGACTTACCTCCCGAATTGGTAATATTGATAATTATATCCTGGAATTATTGTACCATATCTTTCACGGATTGGGGATTTGGGGTAGCTTTTCCGGAGTAAATTTAAAGGGTGGACGCAATCGCCCACCCCATAGAGATCATTTTTTTAGAACATGTCGCTGGAGTCTGTCTCCACAAATCCATTTTTCTTAAACAAATCAGACTAATACAGCAAAATCAACATCTTTATTACGCGCTTTTACATACCCTTGCTGCTTCTTCTGCCGCTGATGCAGCGTCGGCGGTATAGATGTCTGCCCCGATGCTCTTGCAGAAGCTGTCAGTTACAGGCGCGCCACCCACCATGATGGTGACCTGATCCCTGATACCGGCTTCCCTGGCCGCTTCTACCACGTTCTTCATCTCAGTCATGGTTGTGGTAAGAAGTGCTGAGCAGGCAATGATCTGGGCATCATGTTCCTTAGCCGCCTCAATAAACCTTTCGGGGGATACGTCAATCCCCAGGTCTATTACCTCAAGGCCTCTTCCTTCCATCATCATCTTGACCAGGTTTTTACCTATGTCATGAAGATCGCCCTTTACTGTACCGATTACCACCTTGCCAATGGATTCCACCCCGGTCTCCGTGAGGATGGGCCTTATAATTTCCATCCCGGCATACATAGCTCTGGCAGCAATGAGAACTTCCGGTACATAGACCTCGTTGCTGTCTCTTATACACATCT
>DGDX01000049.1:879-9147 GCA_002385665.1 Firmicutes bacterium UBA3941 | reverse complement strand
AAGGAGCAAATAATCGCAACTTAAAAATTGGTAGGAAATATAGGCATTTTAAGGGCAGGGAATATCTTGTTTTACATATAGCCAAGCATTCAGAAACCTTGGAAGAACTTGTTGTTTATCAGGCATTATACGGTGATATGGAGATCTGGGCACGACCACTTGATATGTTTTTGGATCAGGTTGAAGTTAATGGAGCCTTGGTAAACAGATTTGAAGAGTCCAGGGAATAACTACGGAAGATTTCTCTTTGCGATAAGTTAACCATTACAATTCGATTATTATTAGTTATTAGGAATTATCTAAACAAGTAATAATGAATTTGCTGAATGAGAAAGGATGAGTGTTTGACATGTCTACCGGGAAAATCAGAAAAAGCTGCTCACTTGCAAGGCTATACAAGGGGCCTCAACATCCAATAGACGAAAGCTATGCCGAGCTCCGTCTTATAAGGGCAGCCTGTGAAGGGGATGAAGATGCGGCTGTAGCCCTCTTCTTCGAAAAAAAGCTCTTTGGGAATACACCCTGCGTTATTGATACACCATACAGAAGGTTCGAAGGCCTTGAAGGTGTCCGTGAGTTTGTAAGGACCTGGCTTTCCACATTTCATGCCGATGAAGGGAAGGTAATTCCGGTGGTCCAGACAAGGGCAAACGGCCGTTCCGTTACGGAACTGCAGATTGACTTTACTGTCAACGGTGAAATAGAACAAGTTCCCATGTTTGTAGTAGCAGATTTGAGAACCCAGGATACCCTGGATGAAGTACGCATCTACTGCCATTGCTCCTTTGTACCGGGACTTCAGGCATATAGAAAACCCCTGTTTAAGTCAGCCCATCTTGAAATGGGAGACCCGGGTCTGCTGACCGGGGCTGTCAGGGAATATTATGAGGCACTCCATCATGTACCTGCTTTGGATGTGGACAGAATTCTTGCCTGTATGGGAGAGGGATGCAAATTTGGAGGCTATGAGCCGGAAGATCCGGATCACAAGCCGGCGGAAACACCGGAAGAGCTCAGGGCAAAATTTGAGTATATGGCAGGATATATCCCAAGGTGCGTAGGCATGCGTTATGAGACCATAATCGATGACGGGCGTACCTGCGTTATAGAGTGGGTACATATCGTTTCAAGGGCAGGACAGGAGGAAAGAGCCAGAATTGCCATATCCGGGGTTTCAGCTTATGAAAGAGGAGACGATGGCTTGCTGTGTTCTATCCGCATATGTGATTATGCAGGCCTGGAGCGTACAATTGACTGGACCAAAACTCCGGTTACTAAAGAAGAAGCTCAGAAAATCAATTTTGTGGAAGAGTTCCCGGCAGGAGTGGGAAGGAAGGGCCAGAGCTGACAGTCAGGCTATGGCTTTTCTGTCAGCTCTCTACTTATAGCTTAGCCCTTGTATTTCAGCCTGCATATTCCCTGGGTCATAGTCCCCATGGGGCAGTAGACGCACCAGCTGCGCGGCTTATATAATACCATTGTGACCAGGCCCAGAAATGTGGACGTCAGCATCACGCTGTAAAATCCGAATGCAAATTGGGCAATCCAGGAAGGGACCGGGGTGGTGTTTGCCCAGTGCCATGGAAGTTTGAATGTCCAAAGCAGGGTGACAACTTCCTTAAGGTCCCTCACCCCTGAAAAGACCAACCAGGTATTTAAGAGCATGTTAAAGAACATGATCATAAAGAAGGCCAAAAAGCCATAACGAAACCATTTGGAACGCAGCCAAGGTGGTATATCCCGATTTCTGGAAAGTTTAAACCTGTTACCCAGAAGTTCAAAGAGTTGCCCGCGTCCGCAGTAGCGGTTGCAATAGGCCTTGCTTCCGCTGATAACCGATATCAGCAAGGGTACTATAAAGCAAATAAGGCCCAGCCAGGCAAAGAGTATATTAAAAAAACCTAAAATTATATAAAGTCCGGACGCAATCCATAGATAATCATACCAGTATTTCTTTCTTCTCATTTTGTTCCTCCCTGTCAATGATTGATATCACCGATGCTGGACATATCTTCTGGCATTTCCCGCAGCCAATGCATTTATTCCTATCCACAAGGGCATATAGACCTCTGAATATGGATATGGCTCCCAAGGGGCATACCTTTTCACAAGACCCGCATGCGACACATTCATTTGATACAGCCGCTACTTTCTTTGATAGCCTCATATTCTACCTCCCTATATCTGATGATTATTATATTACCATATTACAATATACTGAAGTTGGTTTGAATTGTCAACTTCTTTATTTGATAATTTAATGAAAAAGCCTCATTATCCGCCTTTGGGCTGGAGAATGAGGCTTATTAATCCGATCTGCTTAAGTATTCTGATCTATTTTAGTATTGAAGCCAGGAACCAGATGTTTTTGCTGAAGGAGGCTACATAGTCTTCAAACAGGGCTACGGTTTCGAAGTCTCCCTCTTCATCGGCTGAGTTTCTGATGTCTGTGGCCATAGCCTTCATGGCTTCCAAGTCCTTCTTGACGATTTCCAGGGATTCCTTGATGGAGAAGTCCTTTGCCTTAACCTCCTGGATGGTGGCATTCTCCAAGTACTCTGCCATGGTGGACAGGGGCATTAAACCCTTCATCTTTAATAGCTCTGCTACCTGGTCAAAACTCTCGAACAATTCATCGTAGACAGATTCCGTAAAGTTATGCACCTCTACGAACTGGGGTCCTACTACGTTCCAGTGAATATTGTGCAGCTTAACGTTTAACACTGCCAGGTTTGATAGATAACTTTGTATTAGATTTAAGTTTTTCATGATCTTCCTCCATTTATTTTCTTTTTTATAGTTTTTCCTTTTGATTATATGTTACTATATAACTCTGGAAACAAAAAGGAACAAATTTGTTAGTAGGTGAGGATATGAAAAGCAGATTTATTGGCGGACTGAGTATAGTAGAGAATCTGATTAAGCTAAGATGGGTGCCCGAGATACTTGGATCCATAGAGCTGGGTAACCGGAATTACAGCGAAATTCTCCGAAGCATACCCTATTTAAGCCATACGGAACTAAACAGGAAGTTAAAGATACTAATAGAGAAGGATGTCATTAAGAGGGTGGAAGAGGGCAATAACACCTATTATACGCTCCTGGATTTTGGCAGGGATCTGGTTCATATATTCAGGCATCTGGAAGATCTGGAAGAGAAATATTGTAAAAATGTGCGCTAATATTCCCAGAGCTTGTCTACACAATAATTGGAAAGTATAGTATAATACCAGAAGACATAGGTACCTTAAATGGATAAGGTGATCTTGTGAAATTTAGTGTAAATGGGGGTATAATGGTGGCAGAAAAAGTAGATCTAAGGGACAAGTTTTTGGGATGTATAGCTGGTGTACACATTGGGTCATCTATGGGTGCTACCGTAGAGGGATGGTCATACCAAAGGATAGAAGAGACCTATGGAACCGTAGATAAGCTCCGTCCCTACGAGCACTATGGTAATGGATGGCTCAGAGAGGCCGGTACTACTGAAGACGGCGTTGAGAGACAGAAACTGATGATCACGGCCATAATAGAGAAGAAGGACAGGGTCAATGCAGAGGACGTACGAAGGATCTGGCTCAGGGATATAAAGCCGGAGTCAGCGGGCATGGTTTCCGAACCCTTTGAGGCTATTCTGTTGGCCATGGCAAAGACCGGCATACCTGCCAGGGATTTAGGCAGGTATTGTGACTATGCCGGACTGAATAGTTTCGCCAGAGCATGCCATCCTATTGGGCTTATAAATGCAGGGGATGTTCAAGGGGCAGCCGAAGATGTATTGGAAGTTGGACAGCTGTATCAGACAAGCAACAGCAGAGGATTGAAGTGGGCAATGGTTACTGCTGTGGCCATAGCTGAAGCGACAAAACCCAACGCCACTGTAGACAGCGTAATTGGAGCGATATTTGATACCTGTGATCCTGATATAGTGGTTAAGGAAATAGACAGGCAGTTAAAGCACACAGCCCACTGCAAGGATTTCAGGGAACTGAGAGAAGCCTTTGACTCGGAGTACAGCGGACATGGAATGACCTATGCCTTTGCATTTGCCAATGAGGTAGTAACAAAAGGGGTATGTATCTTTAAAATGGTAAAGGGCAACACAAAGGATGCAATAATTGCAGGAGTTAACTTAGGAAGGGATACGGATTGTCTTGCAGCAGTTTCAGCAGGTATCTCAGGTGCCCTAACCGGCTCATCATCTATACCACAGGAGTGGATGGATCAAGTAGACAGGGCTACAAAATTGAATATTTACACTAACTCACAAAGAACGCTGAAAGAACATGCCGATGGTCTATATGAAGCATATCTGGCCAGGTTTAGAAAGATGAATGCCTTGGCCAGGGAGATGGGGATATCAATTTAGGGAAGAAACCTCATTATTCAGCCAAAAGGGGGCAATGACCCCGATTAAGCCGGTATGTACATAGTTTTCATAAGGGAAAAAGGAATCAAAAAGAGCAGTCCATATGGACCGCTCTTTTTTGATCAAGTCAGGATGTCTTGCTTATATCAGAATATACGTCTGGCTGTTATCAGCTTCTTGCTATAGCCGCTTAGACTGCTTATCTTAACCCCATCCCTCTTGTTGGATGCGTGGATAAACTGGTCATTGCCGATGTATATGCCAACATGTCCCGAGAAACAAAGGATGTCTCCCTTCTGCAGGTTGCTCCTGGATACAGCCCTGCCTACTGAACGCTGGGCCTTGGAACTATGGGGAAGGTTTACCCCAAAATGTCCGTACACATATTTTGTGAAACCGGAGCAATCAAAGGTGTTTGGACCTGAAGTCCCAAATACATATCTGTAGCCCTTGAATTTCATGGCGTAGGCTACTACAGCACTGCCTGAGCCGCTACCACTCCTGCTGCTTTCTGATGAAGTATTTGAGGAGGAGCCGGATGGTGAGGTAGTCTTTTTTGGTTTGGGTTTGGGCTTTTCCTTGGTTCCCTTGGCCTCAATATGCTTTACAGGCTCTTTGACAACCTTTTCCTCAACTATTTCCCTGGAAATCTCTTGTCCATCTTCCCTGGTCACCATAGCCGTAATATCCTTCTGACCCTTTTCACCTTGCTGAACTACCTTGGTCTTACCCTTTTCCAAGCTGCTATCATTCTTAACTTCGGTTTCATAGGGTATTTCCTTGGAATATTTGACCTTTTCCTTAGTTATGACTGTCAGTAGCTTTTTCTGCTGCCCAATCTTAATGATATCTCCGGGTCTGATTAGGTCGCCATCCAAATCAGGATTGCTGTTTTGAAGATCCGATACGCTTACACCGTTGTTGTAAGCTATGGACCAAAGAGAATCTCCTTCCTGCACTTCGTACTCTTCAAGCTCCTGATTGCCGTGTAGTATAATACCTACCGCCTCTTCGGGGCTTATTATATCTTTAACGGACACAACCTCTTCACCAAAATCAATATCCTCTTTAAAGGCAATTTCTTCTAGTTGGGTGTCCTCTTGTTTTTCTATCTTCTCTATGTATGGAGCCTTTATATCAACAAATACCTTTTCTGCTGCTTCAAGATCTTTTACGTGGCATATTTTTGCTCCATCTATGCTTATAGAAACAGAATTCACTTTTACATCAATAGCATCTTCAATGGCTTTGGCCAATACCATATCATTGGTGATGTTGGCTGCATTTTTGGCTTCTGCGAAGCGAATCTCGGTATCGATGAAGATTTCTTCCTGGTATCCCTCTTTTAACCCCCTTTCTATACTGTCGTAGACTAACAATGCCCTTGCCGGGAACCTGACAATCCCTACCCGCTGGTCATTGACGTACATTGAGTACATGGTAGTATCGGTATCCTCTGTAAAGGCCAGAGCAGGAACAGCTGAGTTAATCAGCAGCAAGGACAATAATGCGGTACATAACAGGGTTTTAAAGTTTTTCATGATAACCTCCACTTAAAGCAGCTTGTCTATTACAGTTTTGTTTCGAAGTTTTACAAAACTGTTACATTATTATAATATATATTCTACATCAAATCCAGATCTCCTACTCATTTTTTTAAATTTTTTTAAAAAAATTTTATAATTATTTTCATCCTGGATCAATTACTGGATTCATCCAAAAAATGTCCTCCTGTAATTTATCAGTCCTATGATATATAATAGTTATAGTTTATCGATCCATATGGATGACAATAAAGAACCATAAGAAGATTTCCAAGTGGATACAGTAGGGAGGTAACCATCGTAGCAACGAAACAAAACAGTTTGACAGAAGGAAGTATCATAAAAGCATTGTTCAGACTGGCCATTCCAATAATGGGAACATCCTTTGTTCAGATGGCCTACAATATGACGGATATGATCTGGGTTGGCAGGATAGGTACCAGAGCCGTTGCAGCAACCGGGACGGCCGGCTTTTACTCCTGGCTGGCCATGGCCTTTGTCCTGATACCCAAAATAGGTGCGGAGGTGGGGGTTGCCCAATCAGTGGGCAAGCAGGACATGAAAGAGGCCAAGGTGTATATAAAGCACAGCTTTCAGATGGTTGTGTTCCTTGCCCTGGCCTATGCCTCTGTAATGATATTATTCAGAAGACCCTTAATTGGATTTTTCAATCTGGGGGAAGCGGATATAGTAAATGATGCCATCACATATTTGGTCATTATCGCCTTTGGTATGATATTTTTCTTTATCAATCCGGTTTTCTCTGCCGTATTCAACGGCTATGGGGAAAGCAGAACGCCTTTCTTGATAAACTCAACAGGGCTTGTTATCAACATGATCCTGGATCCGCTGCTGATACTGGGGATAGGACCCTTTCCAAGGCTGGAGGTAGTCGGTGCAGCCTTAGCCACCATAATAGCCCAGGCAGCCGTAACGGTTGTTTTTGTCATAGTAGCTAAAAGAAGAACCGAACTGTTTTCAGGCTTATCCCTTTTTAAAGCCCCGGATACAGAGCATATAAAGCATATAACAAAGCTGGGCCTGCCTGTAGGCCTTCAAAGTGGTATGTTTGCCGGCTTTGCCATGGTTATAGCCCGGATAATTGCCCGGTGGGGCCCTATACCAATAGCCGTTGAGAAGGTGGGTTCACAGATAGAGTCGATATCCTGGATGACCGCCGGAGGCTTTCAGACGGCGATGAGTGCTTTCGTGGGACAAAACTTCGGTGCCAGGAAATGGTCCCGGGTTATCAAGGGATACCTGGTAGGGATGGCGATAATGTCCGTCATCGGACTCTTTGCGACCGGACTTTTGATATTTGCGGGGAGGCCCATCTTCTCTGTCTTCATACCTGAAGAGGAGACTATTCGGTATGGGGTGACCTATCTTAAGATATTGGGATTGTCCCAGCTCTTTATGTGCACGGAAGCGGTGACGGCAGGAGCCTTCAATGGTCTGGGGAAGACCGTTCCGCCTTCGGTAGTCGGCATAACCTTAAATGCACTCAGGATACCCACAGCGCTAATACTGTCATCAACTGCCCTGGGTCTGGACGGGGTGTGGTGGGCTATCAGCGTTTCCAGCATGTTTAAGGGCACCCTGCTGCCTGCCTGGTATATTATTATGCTGAAGAGAAATGAGGAGACAAGGCATCTGAAGTTGTTCGGTTTATCAGCTAACAGAAGTACGGCTGATACTACTTGACAGCTGCTAAACTGTGCTGGTCACCCGTGAGATATAAGGGGGGTATCATATGCCATTTAATATTGTCCGAAACGACATAACCAGGATGAAGGTTGACGCCATAGTAAACGCTGCCAACACCGAGCTCTTAATGGGCGGTGGAGTCTGCGGGGCCATCTACAGGGCTGCAGGTGAGGCTGAGCTTAAGTCCGCCTGCGACAAACTGGCGCCTATCAGGACTGGGGAAGCGGTTATCACGCCGGGGTTCAGGCTGCCGGCCAAGTATATAATCCATACGGCGGGCCCAGTTTACCGTGACGGAAAGCAGGGGGAGGAGGAACTTCTCCGTAGCTGCTATATCAACTCCCTGAAGCGGGCCCTGGAAAACCGGTGTAAGAGCATAGCCTTTCCCTTAATATCAAGCGGTATCTATGGCTATCCCAAAAGGGATGCGCTACGGGTTGCCACCTCGGCCATTAGGGATTTCCTTGCAGATCATGATATGGATATATCCCTGGTGGTCTTTGACAAGGAGGCATTTGTTACCAGTCAGGACCTCCTGGGTGAGGTTGAGGCCTTCATTGATGAAAACTATATAGAGGGCTATGAAGATCCACGCCGTCGCAGACATTTGCTTGATGTTGAGAAGGATGCAATAAAGCTGATGAATGC
>DGDX01000049.1:434-718 GCA_002385665.1 Firmicutes bacterium UBA3941 | reverse complement strand
CAGCTGGTAGGGAATCTGGATGAGCCCTTTTCAACTACACTGTTTCGATTAATCGATTCAAAGGGTATGACCGATGTTGAGGTCTACAAACGTGCCAACCTGGACCGCAGATTGTTTTCCAAAATCCGAAACAACAAAGGTTACATGCCCAGCAAGCGCACTGCCATCGCTCTGGCAGTGGCCCTGGAATTAACCCTTGAAGAGACCGAAGACCTTTTAAGGAGGGCAGGCTATGCCCTCTCCCAAAGCCAGAAATTCGATGTTATTATACAGTACTTCATTAT
>DGDX01000049.1:0-146 GCA_002385665.1 Firmicutes bacterium UBA3941 | reverse complement strand
GAAATGTTATCCTTAAGCCGGAAAAAAGCTTAAGGAGGATGAACAATGAAAAAGGGATTAACGGAACTGGTATTTATCCTGGATAAGAGCGGGTCCATGTCGGGCCTGGAAAGCGACACCATAGGGGCTGTCTCTTATACACATCT
>DGDX01000121.1 GCA_002385665.1 Firmicutes bacterium UBA3941 | reverse complement strand
GAAAAGCTTATACTCATAAGTAGGTGCTGCGATAATTACCCCTGCAGATTTAAAGACGGTTGCCACCATTTCGCTTTCGCTTTCCTGTGGCATTTGCAGCTTGTTGTATTTGATGCCTTCCCTTTTAAGTATGCCTTCAACGTGATCAACTGCTTTTGCGGTCATTCCATACATGGATCCCCATAATATGGTGACTTCATCCTTCCCAGCCCCTTCAGCATACAGGGAAAACCTGGCATAATCATCTATTATCTTTTGAGGATTTTTTCTATAGACCGGACCATGGCCGGGTGCGATAGTATTTATCTCCAGCGTTTTTGCCTTCTCAATTGCCTTTCTCAAGCTGGGTGTAAAAGTTGTCATTACATTGGAATAATACCTTATTCCTTCGGATTCAAAGAAGTCGACCTCTTCCGGTGTCAACTCATCTTCGAAACAATGGTCCTCCATCCTGCCAAAGGCTCCGAACATATCACAGGAGAAAAGGGTTTTTGTATCTCTTTCATAGGTGTACATGGTGTCCGGCCAGTGAACGTTTGGTACCGGATGGAAACTTAACACCTTTCCCTTACCCAGGTCCAGAGTGTCTCCTTCCTTCACAACTCTTATTCTGTCTTCACCATAAAAGGAGGCCACCATCTTTGCAGCTCTGTCAGTACATATTATCGTAAAATCATCCTTAATTTTTCGGAAGTTTGAAATCCATCCGGAATGATCCGGTTCCATATGATTAACAATCAAATAATCGATATCTTCGGGCTCAACGCCTATTTCTTCCAAGTTTCTATAAAGGGTCTCAGGCACCCCATCCCAGCCGATAACACCATCGATTATTGCAGTCTTTTCTCCCTGAACAATATAGGAGTTAAGGGTTACGCCATTTGCAATCTCCCAAATCCCCTCAAACAGTATGTCCTCGACATTCATAGTAAGCATATGTATTCCGTCTGCAATTTTCAACTTCTTCATGCCTTGTCCTCCATTAATTCATAGTATAATAACTACTTACCCGCAATTTGGGTCCATTAATCAAAAAAGGATATGAATACTAACCATTTCATGTTAACCATTAATCATTTAATATATGTCATCAGGGTAAACCTTATACCATCCACAATCTGTTCACAGCTGTCAGGTATAAAGTCCAGAATTATATAGATTTCAACCGCATAAGGTGAAGAACTTACCCTAATCTATAGATTCTCCTTGTTTCTTGTCGCAATTACCCCCACAATTTCATTATCCATATCCCGGAGCAAATCCAGGTTCAACAAAACAGACTGGCAAATTAAACCCGACGGTTTTGGAAAATTTTGCTTGTATGAAAAGCACGAAATTGCTATAATAATATTAAATAATAGCAAATCTTGGTGCCTGGGAGGGTGATCTGATGTCTAGCTACTATATTATCGGCGTAAGAATGGATAACAGGATTGACAATGCAGTAAAATTCCAAGAGGTACTAACAAAGAACGGGTGTATGATCAAAACGCGTTTGGGATTGCACGATATAATTGACGATGATTGTGCAAATGACGGGATTATCGTTCTGCAGCCTTACGGCAGTAAGGAGGATGTTGAGGCCCTGGTCAATGAGCTTAACAGCCTGGAAGGTATAACGGCACGGTATATTGATTTAAACTAAAACGAATATTTAATTTAATAGGAATTTATATTCTCAAGCGCCTTTCTGGCGGGGACTATGGAAGAGAAAATGCCTTGTTTTTCTCTTCCCATAGTCCCTATTTATTTGCTTATTAAAGATATTTTTATTCAACCCTCAAAGGATATCATTAACCGATCCTATATTGGATTCCAATTACGGTAACTCTGAATCCATTTCATATAAGCATCATTCCATAGAAGCATATTATCTCCTAAAAGCACAGATTAATTTACGCTACTTCAAATTTGTACAGTCCCCACCAATGAGGCGTAACCGGTATCTGCTCAGTGGGTTTGCACTTTAGTGTCATTAACATGTTTTTTCTACGGTCCATACATATTACCTTTCCATAATCTGTATTCTCGCTAGCTCGGATCCCTCTTCAGGTAGATCTTCAAAGGCCAATCCATTGGTTTGGATCTCCAGTCCGGTTGCAGTGAACACTTTATTGCTGTCCATAAAGCTGACCTCATATTCTGCGTCATTTATTAAGCCTTTTGGATAAACAACCTTTTCCTCCGGTGCACCCGTAAGTCTGAAAGCAAAGATAACCGACTCTTTTTCAGTACTATTAAACTGGAATACCGGGAACCGCTCCCCCCTACCCCCCATTACTGGTTGAGGAGTCAGTCGATAAGCATCACCGTTTAATATATAATCCTTATAAATCTCCCCGTAAAAATCACATAATTCTCCCAGTCTTTCTTTACACCAATTGGGCATTTCCGGCAGCCTGTATGAAAAGCCGGGTACTCCCATTAAAACAGAACGTATAATGTAATCAAATTTCGACCTTTCCATATCTTCGGTGATTGGATCGTTAACTCCCGCATTATGATCACCCAGTATCTCCGACCAACTGAAGTGAAGGCATGCACTTTGATGCAGGAAAGAAAGGGAGCCCCAGTAGCACTGCAGATGAAATTCTGTGTAGTCGGGATCGCTTAAATGGGTCCAGTGGGTGCGAGACAGCATTTCAATATCCTGTCTTAAACCACCCGATGAACAATTCTCTATGACTACATCGGGATATTTCTTATGTACTTCATCAAGAAATTTATAATATCCAATATAATGAGCATACAGCCCATCACCTTTGCCATGGTCATGATCTTCCCGATCACAGCCAGGTGCAGGATCCAGGTTGAAGTCAAATTTAATCCACTTGGCACCATACTCTCCCAGTATTCTATCTACAACAGACATAGCCCATTTTCTGCCTTCTTCACTTCCAAAGCAGACATATCCCAATGATTTGCCATCTCGTTTAGCAATAATATGTTCATGGGTATCATTCAATTTGGCATCCTTACCTACAGCTTCTATTTCGCACCATAGGCCCGGTAATATGCCTATGTCCTTTGCATTATCACACAAGGCCTTCATTCCAGAGGGAAAATCCTTTTTGTTCACAATCTCCCAGTCGCCACGCTTTTCATACCAGCTCTGACCTTCTTCATTGCCTCCAAACCAACCGGCATCCATCATTGCATAACGACAGCCCAGGTCCTTGGCAATTTTAGCATTTTCCAAATAAATGTTCTCATTAATAAACCTATCCTCGTAAGGCCACCATCCATTGTACTCAAGAGGTACATCTGCAATTTCACTATCATTTAAGAGACTTAACCTCTTGCGGTAGTATCTTCGCATTTGAAGGGTAGCATCCTCCATTGTTTCCCCATCAGCTATATAAATTGATGCCGAAGTAAAGCTGCTGCCCGGTGCAACATCTGTAAAGAATTCCTCTGTTGACAGCCCCATTGTGAAATTGTATATGTCATCCATAGGCGAAATAGTACAGTTCCAGGATCCGGACCATGCCAGGGCTGCAGAGTAACTGCGTTCCGGTGTGATTAATCCGGCCCATGGCGAAAAGCCCTTGCTGGAGCGCCCCGTAATAGACCCATATGTAAATTCACCTTCCAACTTCTTCTCATGAGGATAGAATTCTGAACCCCAATCCGATGTGAAATATTGCAGAACCAAGTTATCCGATGGTATTGCCATGCCCGGATCGAGTTGATACAATCTTACTATTTTATCAGACTCATTATAAAAAACAGCTGTGTATTTAGTCACACTAAACTCCGGATCTTTCAAGGCCTCTACTTCAACCCTAAAGTTTGCACTATGGTCCAGGAAACGTGAATACAACTTCTTAACAAACCCATCCTTATTTTTTTCTATAGTGCGGGTGACAAGCTCATGTAGATATTCTTTATCCTCATATTTAATCCTATAAATAAGATTCATCTATTCTCTCCCTTTCATTCGTTACAATATCCCCTGTAATTGCAGGGGATATTGTGCTTTGGTTAATATTCTAACATTAACTGTATAAAATGGAAAGCTGTCTATTCTGTTTCCAGTTTATCGGCCTCTCCCATCCAATTTGATTCTCCTCATAGTAGCTTGGCGGATTTGTCTGTTTGTCTTTAATAGTCGGCCGTTTCACAAACATACTATCCGATGCCAGCAGAACATATTGTTAATACGGCATGTGGCTCCCTCTAATACCTATATCATGTCTTATTCCCATAGATAGCCTGTCATTGTCAGTGAACCAAGTTCACATGATTTGTTAAAGACACTAACCCTGTCTTCCTCATCCGATGCTCCGAGTATATATAATAAGGGATAAAAGTGATCCGGTGTTGGTACAGCAAGCTTTGCTACATCCCCTAGCTCATCGTACTTTATTATGGGTTCGTGGTTGTTGTTCAGGATATTTCTCTTATACACATCT